>CAYSKN010000133.1:0-9082 GCA_964431565.1 uncultured Gemmatimonas sp. | reverse complement strand
CCCGGGCCAACTGCTCTACGACCGCAAAGGCATTGTGAGCGGTGCCTACGACGTGCCAGCAACCAGCTATCTGCTGGTGGTGGACAAAACCGGAAAGATCGTCTACACCGGGGTGGGCGGAACGCAGAACGTAGAAGCGGCGCTCGGCAAGGTGCTTTGATCAGCGGCGGGGAGCGCGTCTGGCTCTGCAAATCCGGGCCCGCTCCCACACTCGCATACGGTTCAACCACGGCGCCTAAGTATCTGACGCGCCTCGGCTTCGAGTCCCTGTACCAGTGCATCCATATGCGATTCGCTCGTACGAGCGTTCATCACGGCGATGCGCAACACACGCCTTCCGTCCAGCGTGGTAGCGGTGATCCAGCCGCGACCCGATCTGTTGTAACGCTCACGTAACCTCGTGGTGAGTTCGTCACACTCCTCGTCAGCCACTCCATCGGGCCGCCAGGCAAAGCAGAGAATGTTCGACTCCGGCTCATGCAGCGGCATGAACTCCGCATGACCACCAAGCCGGTCGTACAGGTAACGAGCCATATGGCAGAGTCGATCGTAAAGCCCCCCCAGCGTGTCGGCTCCATAGCGCTGTAGCGCCACCCACACCTTGAGCACATCCGATCGACGGGAACACTGAAATGAACGCGGGCCCATGTCCCAGGTACGCGCGTCATCCGTGGATGAGAACAGATATGGCGCCTGCTGGGCGAACGCCCCCGACAACATACGCTCCTCACGCACAAGCAACATCCCGGCCGCAAGCGGCAGCAGCATGGTCTTGTGCGGATCCCAGGCAACGGAATCGGCACGAGAGACTCCGCGCATTCTGTAACGATGCAGCGCCGAGAGCAGGGCACCACCCCCGTGGGCCGCGTCAACATGCAGCCAGAGCGGGCCGTCGACACCGGCGTGCAACTCACAGATATCGGCTACTGCATCGATGTCGTCAAATGAACCCGTGGCAGTTGAGCCGGCCGTGGCCACAACCGCGATCACCTTCTTACCGGCTGCCCCGAGTGACCCGAGCCGCTCGGCCAGCCCCTCAAGGCTCATGCGCACACCATCGCTTGGAACGGAAATGACCCGGGAAAGACCGAGCCCCATCTCTCCCGCTGCACGCGATACGGCATAGTGGGCATGCTCACCACACACGAGTACCGGTGGTGACGCACCCACGCCCGCTGTCCATACATCGGGTATGGCCCTGCTTCGTGCCGCCAGCAACGCTGTGAGCGTGGCTTCAGTTCCGCCGGAAGTCATGGTGCCGCCCGCATCAGCACCCCAACCGATCAGGCCGGTCATCCACTCCATGACCTGATGCTCCAGTGGTGTGAACGATGGCGACATTTCGCGCACGGCCTGCGACTGGTTTAGCGCACTTATGAGCGCATCGGTCCAGACGGCGGCCGGCAAGGGCGCCGACACCTGATGACCGATATACATGGGATGTGCAAGCCGGTTGATATCCTGCAACAACAAGGTGGAAAGCCGGCTGGCCACCTCTTCGAGTGACCGCGCGTGACGCGGGAGAGGCTCCGCGATACGGTCGGCAACAACCTCGGCACTGTGCCATGTGCTCACCGGGCCATCACCGCTACGCGTTTCGGCGAAATATCGGGCCACCAGTTCCAGCAGAGGGCGCGCCGCCTCCAGCGTCGTGTCGGCTTCGAGCAGGTCAGGGAAGGAAGAGTCCACGGCGGCAGCGTAAGGTGTCACGTTGATGTTCGGGTTCGACATGAATCGAAGTATCTTGACTGGATGCGGAACGATGCGCCAGCGATGTCCACGGATCCGGCAACGGTACTCGATGACGTGACTGCGCCAGTCACGCTTGGGGCATACGAACCGGAATTGCTCTCGGATGTGCAGACTGCCATGTGGGCGGTAATCCTCGCTGGCGGAATCGGCACGCGCTTCTGGCCGCTGAGCACACCCCAGCGACCCAAACAGGTGCTGGCTCTGGTGAACGAGCGCCCGCTCATTGCAGATACAGTTGCCCGGCTGGCACCGCTCGTAGCAGCCGAACGCATTCTCGTTGTCACCAGCTCCGACATCGTCGACACGCTCCATGAGGAGATTCCCGAGGTTCCGTTGGCCAATATGCTCGTCGAGCCACGACCCTTGGGAACCGCTGCAGCCCTTGCATGGGGAACCCTTGAGCTGATCAGACGGGCCGGGCCGGACACCGTGTTCGTAACCATGCACGCCGATCTCGCCGTGGGTTACCCTGACGTGTTCCGTGATACGCTTCAGCGCGCCGCATCGCTCGCTGGATCAGGAGAGCACCTGGTGGCGCTCGGTGCCACACCCACCCGACCCGAAACGGGCTTTGGCTATCTGCAGCCGTCGGCGCCGCTCGATCCGTTCGTGTCACGCGCTGAGGGCGGCGCGTGCCAGGTTGAGTTCTTCGTCGAGAAACCCAACGCTGCACTGGCGGACGTCCTCATGGAAAAGGGCGCACTCTGGAACACCGGCATGTTCGTATGGCGAGCAGGCGTGGTGCTGGATGAAATTGGCAGACACACCCATGAACTCAGTCAGGGACTCCCCATGCTCGCTTCCGGGAATCGGGAGGCGTTCGCAGACTTGGTAACTTCGGTGTCGATCGAACGCGGTCTGCTCGAACGAAGCAGAAAGGTGGTGGTACTCCCAACCTCCTTCGACTGGGACGATGTGGGCACATGGGCATCGCTGCGCCGCGTCCGTGAATTGGATGACACCGGAAATGGTGTCATGGGACACGTGTACTGTGTGGAAAGTTCAGGAAACGTTGTTCATGCGAGTGAGAGCTGCGTGGTGACATATGGTATTTCTGGGATGATCGTTGTGAGTATCCGGGGACTAACATTCGTCACCACCCAGGAGCGTGCCACCGAACTGGGGCCGCTGCTGGACGCCCTCCCGGGAAGCCTGCGATTCAACCCTGGGCTGCCCTAGCACGGCAACGCAACCTCCACACAGGTTACGCGTACCGTTCGGGTACGATCACGTACCACGAAATACCGGTGCTCGTTTCGCCCGAAACGCCTGCACGGCTTCCTCCACATCACCGCTCGCAAAGCAGTGCCTGATATGCATCAGTTCCTCGCGGAGCTGACAGTCGAGACTGGAATGCGCACTGGTCAGAATGAGACGTTTGGTGAGCGCCAGCGCGATCGGTGGGCCCGCTGCCAGCACCGTCGCGTATGATGCCACGCGTTCCTTGAACTCTGCATCGGGATGGACAGCAGCGACCAGACCAATGTGCTCCGCTTCCGCTGCGCCAACATCACGCCCTGTCAATACCAGCTCCATCGCACGTGCCTGACCAATAAGTCGCGGAAGAAACCATGTCACACCTGTATCAGGCGATAGTCCGCGACGAACGTAACCAGCAGTGCACACAGCGCTCGCGCTCATCAGGCGGACATCGCACGCCAGAACAAGCCCGAAGCCCGCACCGGCCGCCGGTCCGTTGATTGCCGCAATAACCGGTTTCTCACATTGCGTGACAGCCTGTACCCATCTGCCAACCCAATTGTATGGATCAAGACGCTCCGTACGCGTTTCACCCAGACCCGCTGGTTCCAAGAGGTCAAGTCCTGCACAGAAGCCTCGGCCGGCTCCTGTAATGACTATCGACCGTACCGAGTCGTCGCCTGCGGCATCATGCAGAGCATGTGGCAACGAATCGGCCAGCTCCGGATTCACCGCATTCAGACGATCCGGCCTGTTGAGGACGATGGTTCGTACACCCATAGCGGTGGTGCTCACCAGCAGGTACGGATAGTTGGTAATGGTATTGGTCATGTCGCCTGCCAGTTGCCAGGAGTGGGTCCGGGATCATGAAATAACCAGATGCAGCCACTTCCACCCGCACGGGTAGTCCCGCTAGATCACGCATGACGATCGTCGGGCAGCACACCGGAGAGCCGCCGACGCTTCGTCCTTGCCACCAGTATGCTCCCGACCCATACCGTAATCATGGCTCCCAACCATCCCGTTGTCAGCATATCTCCGGCCAATCCGCCAGCCGCGGCTCAGGAACCGCTTCGCTATGGCGACGCGCTGGCCCGCACTGCGGCCGAAACATGCCGGCAGCACGAACGCCTTTCGCGTCTCATGGCCCTCGGTGCGTCACTGGACGAACTGCGGGCCGCGTACGCGATGGTCGATACCATTGATCTGGCGCTGGCCGAGGCTGTGGGCAGTTACGAAAAAAAGTGTTCGAAGGGACCGGTGTCGGAATCGCCGCAACTGTGCTCTGTGGCAAATGCCATGTGGCTCGCGGCGCGCGAGTATCTACGTCGGCACAGCATTGCGGAGCAGGCTTCGCAACAGATAAGACAGGGCGGCGATACGCTGGGTAACCTTCACTTCGAATATGAACTCGAAGCTTCGGCCCTTCTCTCGCTCAGACAGACAACCACGGACTACCTGAAGCTGCGGCCCGGGAGTCGCTGCTGACCAAACCGACGATCGGCAGCCATGAGTTGATTGATCCGCACCCGCTGCTGCTATGAATCAGCCAGTGAGAGGCAACTCGAACAGCAATTGACTTGGCTGTGGATCCCGCGTCAGACAGACCTGCAATCGGTCAACGTAGACCGGAGCCGATACCCGCAACGCCCGCAACTCCCTCTCCCGCTCTTGCGTGAGCGTGGGATAGAAGCTCAAGGTGCAGTGTGGGGTGAAACGGAATCGCGCAGCCTTGAAGGGAAGACTGCTTCTGCCGATTAGTTCATGCAGTGTGCGCAACGGGCCATGTGGGTTCAGCGGCAGTGACACGATGTCCGTCTGCATAAAGCGATGCGGTGGCTCGAAGTGGAGAGTCATCGGCGCCGTGATGTTCGCAATGGGCGCCAACGCGGTCCGGATCGCTTCCACCGGTGTGTCGGTAGGAATAGGACCAAGCCCTGACGAACCAACCAGTGTTATGTGCGGTCGCATGAGCTTCGCCAGTTTCGGATCAAACCGTTGCTGGATCTTCCTTACAGCTTCCCCAGCCTCGCCGTCCAGCTCGGTGAGCACGAAGATCCCCAAAGCCGCTGCCATCCTCCAATGTAACCACGAGCATCTCACGCTGGCCGGGCGGTGGTGCTAAGTTCGCGCCATGGGAGATGACATGATGATCATCCGCGAGTACGTGAACGAAATGGAGGCGCTGGTTGCCCACAGTGTGCTCGAGGCAAACGATATCGAGGCGATCATTCTCCACAACGACGCCTGTGGCATGCTCCCGTTCATGAACCTGCAATCGCCCCTGCGTATTGCAGTTCGGGAGCGGAATGTGACGGAGGCGCTGCGCCTTCTCGACTTGTCGGGAGATCCCGATCCAGGCTTCACAGATTCGCCTGAGGACCCTGCTGAACCCGTGGCAGACGACGACATCACCTCCGGCTGATGAACACCTTCGCTGACGAAGTTGTTCTCGTCACCGGCGCCTCAAGCGGTATCGGTGCCGAGCTGGCGCGACGATTTGCTGCTGCCGGAGCAAGGATAGCGCTTGCGGCACGCACAGAGGCCCGCCTGGAACAGGTTGCGTCGCAGTGTCGCGCCTTTGGTGCAGACGCACTTGTCGTTGCCGGAGACGTAACTGTGGAGAGCGACTGCCGCCGAATAGTCGAGCATACCGCTGCGCACTTCGGCAGGCTGGATGTTCTCGTGAACAATGCCGGGCTGGGATCGAGCGCTCCGTTCGAGGAAATTACCGATCTGTCCATCTTCGACCGACTAATGAAGGTGAACTACCTAGGCAGTGTGTGGTGCACGGCGTACGCACTTCCGCATCTCAGGAGCTCCGGTGGACGCATCGTGGCCATATCGAGCCTCACCGGACTGACGGGAGTACCACGGCGCACTGCCTACGCAGCCACCAAGCACGCCATGGCCGGTTTCTTCGACTCGCTGCGTATCGAACTCGATGGATCGGGCGTGAGCGTAACCGTCATCTACCCGGGGTTCGTGTTTTCCGAGATCAACCGGAACGCGCTTTCAGGTGATGGAACCCCATACGGTGAACGTGCCTACAAGAGAACTGCAGGTGAGACAATGACCACCGAGGAATGCTGTCGTCTGATTCTCCGTGCAACCGAACGCAGGGATCGCGAGCTGGTCATGACCTTCAGAGGCAGGCTTGGACGGGTGCTCAAGGTCATCTCACCGCGACTGGTGGATGGCATCGCAAGACGTGCGGTGGATCGTCGCCAGTGAAGCACCGGATCAGCCCGAGCTCCCTTTCGCCGTAGCAGCCGTACGCCGGAGTTAAAGAGGCCGAGCGAGGTTTATCAATGTGTTTGCCCTGCTCATGTGTACGCATCGGTACCGAGCGTCGGATAGTATTCCCCCATGCGTGTCGTCACTGTGGATGTCCGTCATCCCGATCCGGCTGTCATTGCCGAAGCTGCCCTGCTTATTCGCGCGGGTGAGCTGGTCGCGTTCCCAACCGAGACTGTGTACGGGCTGGGTGCTAATGCGCTGGATCCGGATGCAGTTGGCCGCATCTTTGAGACCAAGGGGAGACCAGCCTGGAACCCGGTGATAGTACACGTAGCGGACACAGCTCAGGCACGGGTACTTGCCGCAAATTGGCCGACCAGCGCTGCGCGGTTGGCCGAACGCTGCTGGCCCGGCCCGCTCACGCTGGTCGTTCCTCGCAGTTCCATAATTCCCAATGTGGTCGCGGCCGGCGGCGACACCGTCGGACTGAGAATGCCGGCACACAGGGTGGCGCTGGCCTTGATAGAAGCCGCGGGCTGCCCCATCGCTGCACCAAGTGCCAACCGTTTCACGCAGGTGAGCCCGACAACAGCCGGGCATGTGCTGACCTCATTGGGCAATTCCCCCGGGCTTGTACTCGACGGTGGCCCCTGTACCGTGGGGATCGAAAGCACCGTAGTGGACTGCACGGAGGATGCTGTGTCCATCCTGCGGCCGGGTATGATCGGTATCAACGCCCTCACTGATGCGCTTGAGGGCATGGATATCGTGGTGCGTAATGCCCGGCCTCAACACCTCTCCGGCTGCACGCGTGGTGGTGGCACAGGCGAAGAAATACCAGCGCCACGCTCACCCGGCATGACCAGGCGGCACTATGCACCGCATGCCGATGTGTGGCTGTTCTATCCGACAGATCAAGAGAGAATTGCGACAGCTCTTGTCGCGTATATGTCAGGGCAATCATCCCGCCGACCGGTGGTGGGACTTCTGCGCTCCGTGGACTTTGGGGACTTGCCGATGACAGTCGTGAGGATGCCGGACGATCCCGCACAGTACGCACAAGAGCTCTATGCCGCTCTCCACGAAGCGGACGCACGAGGGGCGAGCATCGTGTTCATCGAAATGCCGCCTGCGGGTGCCGAATGGGATGGCATCCGGGATCGTCTGACGCGTGCGTCACATGAGGATATGTTATAGGGATGTTACCCATCGACTTGACCGGAAAGCGCGCCCTCGTAGCTGGCGTGGCCGATGACAATGGCTTTGGCTGGGCGATAGCCAGGGCATTCGCCGAAGCGGGAGCCAACGTATGTGTGGCAACATGGCCACCGGCTCTCAGTATCTTCCTCAGCATGCTCGATCGCGGAAAGCTCGACGAGTCGCGTCGTCTGGCAGATGGTTCGCTGTTCACATTCGAGCGCATTTATCCGCTCGATGCCATGTTCGACACGATGTCGGACGTACCCGACGATGTGCGCGAGAACAAGCGATACAGGGATATCGGCGATTTCTCGATCGAGGGTCTGGCGCAACGCTTCGTTTCCGACTTCGGCCAACAGCCGCTCGATATAGTGTTTCATTCGCTGGCCAACGGTCCGGAGGTCAGGCACTCGCTGCTCGAAACAAGCCGTAACGGTTACCTCACTGCATCAAGCGCGAGCGCATACTCGCTGGTGTCAATGGTACAGCGTTTTGGTCCACTGCTTCGTCCCCACGGCTCAATGTGCTCACTCACGTTCATGGCTAGCCAGCGCGCTGTGCCGGGCTACGGTGGCGGCATGTCATCTGCCAAGGCACAGCTAGAAAGCGATACACGCACGCTGGCCTTTGAGGCTGGACGCAAGTGGGGAATCAGGATAAACACCATCTCGGCCGGCCCTTACGCCTCACGTGCAGCAACAGCCATCGGAATAATCGAGAAGATGGTGAAGTACTGCACCGCCAACTCGGCATTGCGTGAGCCGCTTGACGCACACGAAGTCGGCAATACCGCCGCATTTCTGTCCAGCAATCTCGCAAGTGGAATTACTGGCTCAACGGTGTATGTCGACAAGGGTTACCACGCAATGGGCCTGGCAGTGACCATGCCGCCGGGAACAGAGTTGATCCCGTATTGATCGATCTGGTGTGATGGCTCGACATGATCCGCCTGTGCTGCCGGAACAGCATGTCGCTTCGCTTCCTGCCGAACAGATGGGAGTGGATGCATGATGAACTGGATCCTGATCGTAATGGTGATGATGGTGCTGGTTGTCATCGCCGTTACGATCAGCGGACTGATGTTGCCAGTGCGAATGGATGTCGACCGATCGGTAGAGCTCAATGTTCCGCGTACAGAGGTATGGCGCATGCTACGTGCAGTCGAAACCATATCAGACTGGTGTCCCGTCCTGCCCTTGTTCGAGGTGACGGCCGAGCAGCCATCAGAAATGCTGCTCCTGCGTCTCCGCAACGACAGCCATGACGTGGTGGCGGAATGGAAGGTAAGCTTCGAAGAAGATGGAAATGGCACCAGACTCAGCGTGCATGAATCGAGCGTCACAACCAACCCCATTGCACGCTTCATCCGCGGCTTTGCCAGCAGATCGGCACGGGTGGACATATTCCTGCAAGGGATTGCACGTCAGCTTCGTCAGTCAACATATCGCGGAGCCAGCCCGGACCGCGGCTGAGTCCGCTCGGTACCATAGGCAAGGAAGTCCGCGATTCCATGAGAAATCGCGGACTTCCTGTTACTGCCTTGTTGGACAACGCAATAGTGGTAACAGCCAACACTATCACTGCATAACGTTTACTGTCTACGCACTGATCTGCTTGGCGCCCGGCACATCAGCAGGCTTCACCTCGATCGCCGGCAATCCGTGCTTCTTCCGGATCTCATCAATGGCAG
>CAYSKN010000132.1:0-9145 GCA_964431565.1 uncultured Gemmatimonas sp. | reverse complement strand
TTTCCCGAAACTGTCGCCGTCGCCGCCGCATCCAGCGAAGGCAATGGACACATGACACGTGACGGCATGAACAGACAGGTGATCGGCATAAGGAGTCAGCACCCATTGGCGCGAGTAGCCGAAGGATGGCTGGTTGTGCGTACCAGCGATGTCACGCTCCTCGGGACGGCACAGGCATCGTATTCGAATGTGCCGATCCCGAGCGGCTTGTCACTCACCCGGGTGGATGTCGTTTGCTTTGGTTGTTCCGGTGGTCCACTCAAGACTCTCTGGCGGGCCGCTGATGTGGAGGTCACCGCATCCGGCGAAATGCTGCTTGTACCTGCCGGCAAACGTGCGCTGAGCATGAAGCGTCTGCGTGAACAGTTCGGCCGTCTTGGTGAGACAGCCCTGAGACTGGGAGCGCTGGATATCAGCGGGCTTGGAGAGGAACTCTTTCTGCCGGTCAGTGAACTGAATCGTATCCGACAGGAGGCAGCGGAGAAATTGAGGGAACAGCTGGAGCTGACCAGATTGTGCAATGTTGCCGAACGCACAGCCCGAATCTCGGAGTGTGTCTCACGAATGCCCGATACGACCCGACGGGAGTCGGCTCACGACCAGATACCCGCCCTGCGCGTAATTGTGTACGATTCTGCCATGGCGCGAGAGGCTGCCAGGGGAGGTGCAACAGAAATCATCCTCGACCCCTTTCTGCGACATCCGATGCCAGCACGTTCGCGGGTGCTCGCGCTCCGAGATGAACTGGCTGGTCAGGGTATCACGCTGAGGCTGCGCACGCCGACCATCGTTCGACCAGCGGAGCGCAGGGCACTCGAACCCTGGCTTTCCTCAGGTATGGCATTGCAGAGTGGTCACGTTGGACTCGTGCACGAACTCGGCAGGGAGCGGGACGTGATTGCGGATTACGCCGCCAACGTGTTCAACGAACACACAGCCGCCCAGTTGTTTGGGTTGGGAGCATCACGCATCGTGGCATCCATCGAACTGACCGTTGCTGAGATACGCGAAATGACAGCGCCCTGGAGTGGTGCTGGATTCGATGTGCTGGTGTATGGGCGTCCAGAGGGTATGACGGTAGAGCACTGTGTACTGAGCGCTGCATTCGACCGTGTGCCCACCACGTGCCGTGACCTTTGCGTGAAGCGGCATCCACGGATTTCACTTACAGATCCGACCGGATACACGTTTGGGGTGGCTACAGACAGTGCCTGTCGCAATCGGCTGCTGCATTCGCGCCCCATCGAAGCCTCAGAATTTCTGCACGCGCTGTGGCAGAACGGGATTCGCGGTTACCAGATGGTTTTCAATGTCGCGGGTGATCCTGTGGAATCGCTCGTCAGATCCTGGCGCAACGCCATCGATGCAGTCGCGGCCGGAGCGGAAGCGGTTGACCTATCATCCCGGTCACTCCTTGGCGGCGTGTTCACGCGTGGGCATTTCGTGAGAGCCGTGTAGGATAGGCGCCTGGTTCCCACCTGATACTGGCTCCGACATCATGATCACGCCTTCACCGCTGACGCTTGAGGGACACGGTGTTCGCCTCGAACCCATGTCGACTGCACACATTGATGAACTGCGTGATGCCGCAACCGATGGCGCGCTCTGGAATCTGTGGTTCACATCGGTGCCGACACCTGAGGAGACCGCTGCGTATGTGGAATGTGCTCTCGAGGGTCAACGTGCAGGCCATATGCTTCCCTGGATCGTGCGCGAGACCGCTGGTGGCTGCCTGGTAGGTACTACAAGGTACCACGACATTGTTGTCGCAGCCGATCGTGTGGAGGTGGGTTGGACCTGGTATGGCGCATCGTGGCAACGAACCCATGTCAACACAGCATGCAAGCTTCTGGTGTTCTCGCACGCCTTCGATACCCTGGGATGCAAGGTGGTCGCACTCAGAACCGACAATTTCAACTTTCGATCGCAGCGGGCGATCATGGCACTTGGTGCGAAGCGAGATGGCATCATTCGTCATCACTCCGCAAGACGGGATGGTACTGTCCGCGACACCGTAATGTTCAGTGTGCTTGCAGACGAGTGGCACGATGTGCGACGGCACCTGGAATTGCGGCTGGCACATCGCTGAACGTATCGGACCGCCACGCCGGTATATCAGGTCGGATGATCAACGATCCCGTGATGTCGTCTCAACCGTCGTCCGGCTAGTCTGATTGCGTGCTAAACGCCTCTCGTGCAGTGTAGTGATGTTGCCTTACCGACGCGGCGCCTCGATTGTGTCATATGCCTGTGCGCACTTACCCGCCTCTCGGCACCTATGAAGAAGCGTGTGCCGTGCTCAAGCGGCGGTTCGGATATGATGATTTTCGACCAGCTCAGCGTCGCGTCATTGAAGCGATCATTTCGGGGCGCGATACGCTCGCTGTCCTCCCCACGGGCGCTGGGAAGTCACTCTGCTTCCAGATCCCAGCCTTGATGCGCAGCGGACTCACCATTGTGGTGAGCCCGCTGATCTCGCTCATGAAGGACCAGGTGGAGAGGCTTGAGAGACGTGATGTGCGGGTGGCCTGCATTAGTGGTTCGCTCGGCCCGGAGGAGGTCGCGGAACGCGTGCTTCTGGCGTGCAATGGGACCCTCCGCATGCTGTACCTCGCGCCAGAGCGTCTAGAGAACCAAGCGCTGATTTCACAGCTCACTCGCGCAGGTGTTGTGCTTTTCGCCGTAGACGAAGCTCACTGTATCAGCGAGTGGGGACACGATTTCCGGCCCAGCTACCGGCAACTCGGGATGGTCCGCAGGCGACTTGGTTGTCCCCAGGCAATGGCGTTGACGGCAACCGCCACACCAGCCGTGCGGACCGACATATGCAGGCAGCTTGCTCTGAGTGATCCGCTGGTCATAGTCAGCGGTTTCGATCGAAGGAATCTCATCTGGCATGTGCGGCCGGCTGACACGCTCGCCGAAAAGAACGAAGCAACCCTCTCTTTGCTCCGCCGCAGCGGCGGAGCATCAATTGTCTACACTTCCAGCCGCAGCTCCGTGGAGCGCCTGGCCGCCAGGCTTGTGCGTGGACGCATGAGGGTCGCGGCTTATCACGCCGGCCTGAGTGACCATCTCCGGCAGAGAGCGCAGGAGTCATTCATGGAGGGACGCGCGAGTGTCATTGTCGCCACGAGTGCGTTCGGCATGGGCATCGACAAGTCCGATGTACGCCTCGTCATACATCACTCGATGCCGGGGTCTCTCGAGGCGTACTATCAGCAGGCGGGACGGGCAGGCAGGGACGGCAACCCAGCCATGTGCGTCCTTCTTCACGGCCGCACAGACAGGTTGGTTCATCAGCATTTCATCGAGGGATCTCATGCGGATCGTACTACTGTGGAAGAGACATGGCGGGTTCTCGGGGCACACGCCGATGCGACTGGCCATTGCGCACTCGACACCACCGGTGTGGCCAGTCTCATTCCGTCGCAACCTGGCCTGGGAAGGGTGGAAGCAGCGCTGCGCACACTGATCGCTGCCGGTGCATGCGTACCGGAGCCACCCGCCGCGGGGCAGCTATGGGTCCGGCTCATGGCGCATTCCGGTCGCATAAGGAGAGAGCTGGTTGGTGAGTGCAGTCCCGAACGAGTCCTGCTTCGGACTTTCCGACGGGCTCTCGGAAGGCGTTTCGACGAGGGGGCCACCGTCAACCTCGACGTGCTTCCGCCTGTACTGGGAGGGAGAGCAGGTGCCATAGCCATCCTCGATCGACTCTCGCACCAGCAGTTCGTCGTCTGGGCCCGTATAGGAGGCGGTTTCAGGATGAAGCTCTCAGGGATTGAACATTGCAGGCCGTCAATTGACTGGCAGGTCATCAAGCGGCGAAAGTTGGCCGACCTGGACAGGCTTGGGGCGATGCAGGGCTATGCGGAGACTCGACAGTGTCGGCGGGCCTTCGTGTTGCGCTATTTTGGAGATCCAGCAGCCAGCCCGCGATGTGGCGCCTGCGATCGGTGTCTTGGATGCGGTGTACATCGGTTGCACGCTTCCGGTTGACGGTCATCGGCTGGGATCTTCCCCGAGCTGATCCGGGTAACCGCCGGGTTTCCCGCCAACACTCACCACTTGCCAGTCAGAAATGCACGACAGCCTCTACTTTTCAGAGCAACACCTTGCCGTCCGCGACATGGTGCGCAGTTTTGCGCACGATGAGGTGGCACCAGTGGCAGCCACACACGATGAAGCAGCCACCTTCCCATGGGAGACCGTAAGGAAGATGGGCGAACTGGGGCTGCTGGGTGTGCCCTGGCCGGAAGAAATGGGCGGAGCAGGGTTCGACACGATCAGCTTCATCATAGCCATTGAGGAGCTCGCCAAAGTATGTGCTTCGCACGCCATTACGTTGAGTGCACATACCACGCTGGGTACCTCGCCGATCGTGAAGTTCGGTACGCAGGAGCAGATTCGGCGTTATGTCCGACCTCTGGCAAGCGGCACGGTTCTGGGAGGATTCGGACTGACGGAGGAAGCTGCCGGCAGTGACGCCGGAGGAACCCGCACCACCGCACTGCGGAAGAACGGCCATTACGTGCTCAACGGTAGCAAACGTTTCATCACCCATGCCGGCGTGGGCGAGATATTCGTGGTCACCGCCGTGACCGATCCTGCGCACGGTACGAAAGGGATTTCTTCATTCATACTCACAAAGGATTCCGTTGATCTTGAGGCGTGCCTTGCCCACGGCGTCGGACATGACGATTCCCTTCCGGCAATGAAGGGATTCACTGCCGGGCGAAAGGAAGACAAGATGGGCTGGCGGGCATCAGACACGCGCGAACTTCTGTTCGACAATGTGGAAGTCCCGCCTGAGAATATGCTGGGAACCGAGGGTCGCGGATTCGTCAACTTTCTCAAGACACTCGATGCCGGTCGTGTCGGGATTGCGGCACTCGCAATTGGTATTGCACAGGGCGCACTCGAGGAATCACTCAAGTACGCAAGCGTGCGGAAGCAGTTCGGCTCGCCGATCGTGTCTTTCCAGGGTGTTCAGTTCCAGCTGTCCGATATGGCCACTGAAATCGAGGCAGGTCGTCACCTCGTTTATCATGCCGCGTGGCTATCCCAGAATGGTCACCCGTTCACGAAGGAAGCTGCCATGGCCAAACTCTTCTGCTCCGAGGTTGCCATGCGTGCCACGATCAAGGCTATTCAGGTGCATGGAGGGTACGGCTATACACGGGACTACCCCGTGGAACGTTACATGCGCGATGCGAAGATCTGCGAGATCGGCGAGGGCACGAGCGAGATCCAGCGCATGGTCATCGCCAGGCAACTACTGAAAACTCTCGCAGCCGCCTGATGCCTGAGGCTGGCAGCGGAAACCGGTCTTTCCGGGGAGTCGGCTCCCGCATATCGACGGCGGAGTGAATTGTGCATTGCGGGAGCAGTTCCGTTTCGTGTAGAGTACAGCTCGGATTTTCACAGTCGTCGCTTACGGCGCCGGCGGTTCGTGCGACTCGCGGCCGTTTGCGTTGGTGACATGGCGGGCGGGACTCAGGGTGCCGCCCGACCCTGTCACACGTCCCGCTGCATGACATGCCAGTACGCGCGTGATCGCGGTCGACCGCGTGGGTTACCGGGGTGTGCGCCTCCCAGGGCTGGTGGCATGCAATAGCCGCCGACTCGGGATGGCCTGCGCCTCCGGCGCGGCTCGATCGAATGGTCACTTTGCGCGGGGGAGCCACGTGACGTCGCTCATGACGCTGCCTTCGGGCGCGTTGGAGCAGCTCAGTACCATAACCTGTTCGTCGTTGTACCGGCTTGCCAGGGTCGCTGACTCCGGTACGAACGACAGGCAATCAATTAATGAAGCGAGAGCTCCTGGTGAATGCGACGCCGCGCGAAACGCGCGTCGCCATCATTGAGGACGGCCAACTGGTGGAACTGCTTGTCGACCGACCCGACGCCCGCCGCATGGTGGGTGACGTATATCTCGGGAAGGTCGATGCTGTGTTGCCGGGAATCCAGGCCGCCTTCGTGAATATCGGAACAGAGAAGTCCGCGTTCCTGCACGCCGCCGATGTCGTAGTCGAAGACGGTCCAGTCTCTGATGACGATGATGATGACGACGAATCTGCGGATGAGGCGGGAAACGGTGGACGACGTGGTCGCCGGGAGGTGCGCCCCATTCAGGATCTCCTCAAGCGCGGACAGGAAATCCTGGTGCAGATCACCAAGGAGCCGATTTCCACCAAGGGGCCACGGGTGACCGCCCAAGTGTCGCTGGCTGGTCGGTTTCTGGTTTACACGCCCTTCGCCTCGAAGGTAGGTATAAGCCGCAAGATCGATGAGCGCTCCGAGCGCCAGCGGTTGAGGGCCATGCTGGGCGAAATGCTTCCTGAAGATGCCGGTGGCGTGATCGTGCGCACCGTATCGGAGGACGCAACGCAGGAGACTTTCGAGCGCGAACTCCAGACTCTGATTAACAACTGGAAGCGCATCCGGCGAAAGACCCAATTCACCCGGGCGCCATCACTCGTGCACCGCGAGACCAACGTGACCCGGGGACTGGTGCGTGATCTCTTCAGTGCGAAGGTCGAGCGAGTGCTTGTGGACTCCAAGCAGGTCTACAACGAGATCACGGAGTATCTGCAAGGCATAGCGCCGGAGCTGGTCGAACGCGTCCGGCTCTACGATGATCCGGTTCCACTTTTCGACAGAGAGGGAATAGAGACCGAGATTCGTGATCTCTTCAAGCGACGCTGCGATCTGCCCAGTGGCGGCTATCTGATTTTTGAACCCACCGAAGCGCTCGTATCGATCGACGTGAACTCAGGCCGTTACACCGGCAAGCGCGACCCGGAAAAAACGATCCTCAGGACCAACACCGAGGCTGCCCGTGAGATAGCAAGGCAGCTCAGACTGCGCGACGTTGGCGGAATCATAGTCTGCGATTTCATCGACATGGAGTCCCAGAGCAACCGAGATAAGCTGTTGCACGAACTGCGCACGCACCTCGGCAGGGACCGCGCGCGGACGAAGGCCTTTGCCGTATCCGACCTGGGGCTGTTGGAAATGACCCGCCAGCGTGTGCGACAGAGTCACTGGCACAGCATGACCGATATCTGTCCGACCTGCAGCGGGACGGGTCGCATCTTCACACCGGAAACGATTGTTCGTCGTACCGAACGTGCTGTCCGGCGAATGGGGGCCGAAGGGCGCAAGGATCCGGTTGTGCTTCGGCTGCACCCCGAAGTGGCCTTGCATGTGCTGGAACAGGAACACGATTTCGTGAAACGACTCGAGAAACTGGCTGGTTTTCCGCTCGAACTCAGGGACGATCCACTGCTCAAGCCCGATGAGATCAGACTGGTGATGCGTGGAGCCCAACGGGATGTCACGCAACAGTATGCTCTCGCCTGACGGGGCTCGGGCCACAGTTCACCCGCTCCCGGAATAGCCACGGGAGAGGGTTTGACTCAGTTGACACGTACGTCGATCCCGGATAAGCTTCTAGGCTGTGTCATGAACGACAATACCCGGATGAACCCATGAGTTACGCGATCATTCGCACGGGCGGAAAACAGTACCGCGCCGAGCCTGGCAAGACGATTCGGATTCCCTCGCTCCTTGGAGAAGCAGGTACGGCCGTCGAATTCAACGACGTTCTGCTCGGCTCCGACGGAGCTGAGGTGCGTGTGGGCGTCCCCACACTCAACGGCGCCAGGGTCACTGCTGAGATCGTGAAACATGGTCTCGATGACAAGATCATCGTCTTCAAGTTCAAGCGCCGGAAAAACTATGCCCGCAAGCAGGGGCACCGGCAGAAGTTCACTGAAGTTCGCATCAAGGACATCACACTCGGCTGAGCGCCGATGGCGCTGAAGCTTTCAGCGCTTCCTTTCAGGAGTATCTGTCATGGCACACAAGAAAGGCGGCGGCTCCACCCGCAACGGCCGCACGTCAAACGCCAAGTACCGCGGTATCAAGAAGTACAGCGGTGAATTTGTGACGGCCGGTAACATCATCGTCCGGCAGTGTGGAACCAAGTGGCATCCCGGTGCCAACGTGGGTATGGGTACCGACTACACCATTTACTCGCTGATCGACGGCTTTGTGCAGTTTGCACACAAGAACAAGAAGGCCTACAAGATCAACGTTGTCCCCGTAGAGCACACCCAAGCCGAGGCAGTGGCCTGAGTAGGCGGGCCAGGCCGGTTGTTGGTCCAGAGAGAACAAATGAGCGCCACTGCCGTGGCGCTCATTTCGTTTCTGACCATACCCCGAGGGTCTCATGCCACCGTCATGGACCGCATCTTTGCTTTCTAACAGCACCTTTCGCAACTTTGCAGCACGGAATCCGTACGGCAATCCTTATCACATGGACGACCGGACTCCGGCGGTGGGCTCCCTCCGAGGCCTTCCCAGCCGGATCGGCATGCGCGGAGTAGACCATGGCACTTTGGGACAAGGTCAGACAGGGGATTGACAAGGCCGGCAAAGCCGCCCAGGACGTCTTTGACGAGGGCAAGCTGCGTCTGGATGCCTACCGCGCCCGTGAGGCTGCCGACGAGGCCGCCCAGGTACTGGGCTATGCCGTGTTTCGGGCAGCGGAAGCCGGCAGCAACCTTGAGGCGGATGCTCGCAGCAGCCTGATGGACGCCCTCCGCACCAAGGACATCGAGGCCCATCGACTCGAGACCGAACTTGCCAACAGCAAGGAAGGTGAAAATGCCCCAGCTACGGCCGAGTCGCCTCCGGATCGAACATCGGAGGCCGAGGGTAGGCCACCCGCAGAGGGCGGAGCGGCACACTGATCCCGGCTTGAGCCGGCAAAGCCGCCAATGACAGGCGTCGGCTAGAGCGCACAAGTACCGTTGCGGCTAGTGCAGTGCATTTCTCAGCTCGCTTGGTATGTCAGTACAGAGGCCGTCGACGCCCCATGACGCAAGCTCACGGGCACGTTCTACGCTGTTCTCGGTCCATGCGATGAGCCGTGCACCTGCCGTGTGCACGTTACGCACCAGCTCCTCATCGATCAGATCAGAGTGCATCCAGAATGCCTGGGCAGCTGCCGGAAGCAGGACGGATCCCACATCCAGAGGATAGGACGCGCTCAGCAGGCCGATGGAGAGACCCGGGCTCAGCTCCGTCCTTCTTCCAATAGTTAATTGGACAGATTTTTTGTTTTTTTGAATAACAG
>CAYSKN010000131.1:0-9361 GCA_964431565.1 uncultured Gemmatimonas sp. | reverse complement strand
CAACGACCGACGGAACGTTGGAATGGCTGCAAAGGAACGATGACGGCGGGAATGCATGGCCGGGTGCCAGGCTGTCCGGGACTTGCCTATTCAATCACCAAGCGTTGGTATGCCCGGCCTGCGGTAGTTTAGCCCGCTGTGAGCCACGCTGCCCCTCCCCAAACTACTTCCGCCCATGACCCGCGAAGCCGAAATTGAAACGGCCTTTGTCGACAAGCTACAGGAGCTGAAGTACACCTATCGCGCGGATATCTGCGACCGGGCCACGCTGGAGGCCAACTTCAAACAGAAGTTCGAGGCCCTCAACCGCTGCAACCTCACGCCTTCCGAGTTCGCGCGGTTGCGGGACGAGATCATCCGTGCGGACGTGTTCAGCGCTTCCAAAATGCTGCGCGAGCGCCAGCTCTTCACCCGCGAGGACGGCACACCGCTCTACTACACCTTGGTGAACATCAAGGATTGGTGCCGGAACGACTTCGAGGTGGTGAGCCAGTTGCGCATGAACACCGAGAACAGCCACCACCGCTACGATGTGATGCTGCTCATCAATGGCCTCCCGGTGGTGCAGGTGGAGCTGAAGAGCCTGGACGTGAGCCCACGGCGGGCCATGCAGCAGATCGTGGACTACAAGAGCGATCCCGGCAACGGCTACACCAACTCGCTGCTCTGCTTCGTGCAGTTGTTCATCGTCAGCAACCAGAGCAACACCTACTACCTCGCCAACAACAACAACGCGCACTTCAGCTTCAACGCGGACGAGCAGTACCTGCCGGTATACCAACTGGCGGCGGAGGACAACACCAAGATCACCCACCTGCACAGCTTCGCCGAGAAGTTCATGAGCAAGTGTACCCTGGCCGAAATGATCAGCAAGTACATGGTGCTGGTGGCGAGCGAGCAGAAGCTGCTGGTGATGCGCCCCTACCAGATCTATGCGGTGAAGGCCATTGTGGACTGCATCCACCAGAACCGGGGCAACGGCTACATCTGGCACACCACGGGCAGCGGTAAAACGCTTACCTCCTTCAAGGCATCCACCTTACTGAAGGAGAACCCGGACATCGACAAGTGCCTCTTTGTGGTGGACCGCAAGGACCTGGACCGGCAGACCCGCGAGGAGTTCAACCGCTTCCAAGAAGGCTGCGTGGAAGAGAACACGAACACCGAAACCCTCGTGCGCCGCATGCTCAGCGACGACTATGCGGACAAGGTGATCGTGACCACCATCCAGAAACTGGGCTTGGCCCTGGACACCGACCCCAAGAAGGGCTATCGCGAACGGTTGGGATCGCTCAGCGACCAGCGCGTGGTCTTCATCTTCGATGAGTGCCACCGCTCGCAGTTCGGCGACAACCACAAGGCCATCAAGGAATTCTTCCCCAAGGCACAGCTCTTCGGCTTCACCGGTACGCCCATTTTCGAGGACAACGCGAGCTACGTGCAGGTGGACGGCACCGAAGCGACCCTGAAGACCACGGCGGACATCTTCCAAAAGGTACTGCACGCCTATACCATTACCCACGCCATCGAAGACCGCAACGTGCTGCGCTTCCACATCGACTACTTCAAGGGCGATGAGCCGCTACCGGTGGGCAGCGATGCGCACAAGCAGGCCGTGGTGAAGGCCATCCTGAACAAGCACGACGCGGCCACGCACAGCAGGCGCTTCAATGCCCTGTTCGCCACGGCCAGCATCAACGATGCCATCCAGTACTACCACCTGTTCCAGCAGGCGCAGGCGGAACGCGCCGGGCAGAACGAGGACTACGCCCCGCTCCACATCGCCTGCGTGTTCAGTCCGCCGGCCGATGCGGTGAAGAAGACCGGTGATGCCAACAGCGAGCGCAACGCGGCGGACATCCGGCAACTGCAAGAGGACCTGCAACAGGAGAAAGAAGACAACAAGAAGGATCCCGAAGAAAAGAAACGTGCGCTCACGGCCATCATCGCGGACTACAACACCCAATACGGCACCAACCACACCCTGGGCGAGTTCGATGCCTATTACCAGGATGTGCAGCAGCGCATCAAATTCCAGCGTTTCACCAACGAGGATTACAAACGCAAGAACAAGATCGACGTGGTGATCGTGGTGGACATGCTGCTCACCGGCTTCGACAGCAAGTACCTGAACACGCTGTACGTGGACAAGAACCTGCGGTACCACGGATTGATCCAGGCCTTCAGCCGCACCAACCGCATCCTCAACGATACCAAGCCCTACGGCAACATCCTCGACTTCCGCGGCCAACAGCACGCCGTGGACCAGGCCATCGCGCTGTTCAGCGGCGAGCAGAAGGACCGGGGCAAGGAGATCTGGCTAGTGGAATCCGCCCCGGTGATGGTGCGCAAATTCCAGGAGGCCGTGGCTGCCATGGGCAGCTTCATGCACACCAGCAACCTGGCCATGGAACCACAAGAAGTCTACAACATACAGGGCGATGCCGCGCGCATCGAGTTCATCACCCGCTTCAAGGAGGTGCAACGGCTGAAGACCCAGCTGGACCAGTACACCGACCTAACTGAAAAGCAGAAGGCCACCATTGAGCGCACGCTGCCCGAAGATCAGCTGCGCGCCTTCCGCAGCAGCTACCTGGAAACGGCCAAGCTCATCAAGGAGAAGCGCTATCGCGAAGGCGATGCCGCCGGTGCCGCCCTGCAACAGCTGGACCTGGAGCTGGTGCTCTTCGCCAGCGCCGTGGTGGACTACGATTACATCATGGGCCTCATCAGCCGCTTCACCCACGGCAAGCCGAGCAAACAGAAGGTAACGCGCGATCAGCTCATCAGCCTTTTGGGCAGCAGCGCCAACCTGATGGACGAGCGCGAGGAGATCACCGCCTACATCAACACCCTGCAGGTGGGCAAGGGCCTCAGCGAGCAGGAGATCAAGGAAGGCTACGACCGCTTCAAGCAGGAAAAGCACGCGGCCGAGCTCGCGGACATTGCGCGCAGGCACGGGTTACCGGTAAAGGACCTCGCCGGTTTCGTGGGTGCGATCCAGAGCCGCATGATCTTCGATGGCGAGGCGCTCACCGACCTGCTGGCCCCCTTGGAACTGGGCTGGAAGGAACGCAGCACCCGCGAGCACAGCCTGATGATGGACCTGGTGCCCCTGCTGAAGAAACAGGCCCAAGGGCGCGAGATCAGCGGACTCACGGCCTATGAGTAAGCAGGCGAAGAATGGGTTGGTTCCGGAGTTGCGCTTTCCGGAGTTCCGGAAACGGGGTGAGTGGGAAGAGGTCCCGCTTGATCGTGTTGTCACCATCCACAAAGGCAAAGGCATTGCAAAGTCGGATATCTCCCCGAACGGGAAACTGCTATGCATCCGTTACGGCGAGTTGTATACGCGTTACGGTGAGGTGATCGACGAAGTGTCCTCTCGTACCGATGTGGATCCATCAGAGTTGTTTCTCAGCGAGGCGGGCGATGTGATCATACCCGCATCAGGCGAAACGAAGGAAGACATCGCCACGGCGTCATGTGTACTGCATGATGGTGTTGCGCTTGGTAGCGACCTGAACGTGCTGAGGTCCGACGCCAACGGCCCGTTCCTGTCCTACTACATCAACCACTCGAAGAAGCGGGCGATCGCGAACGTCGCACAGGGTGATGCCGTAGTGCATCTGTATCCTCATCAGCTCAACAAGCTGACCCTCACCATACCCAAGCCCGACGAACAACAGAAGATCGCCGCCTGCCTCTCTTCCTTGGATGCGCTGTTGGCCGCTGAGCGCGAGAAGTTGGAAGCCCTGCGCGCCCACAAGAAGGGCCTGATGCAGCAGCTCTTCCCGGCCGAGGGAGAGAAGGTGCCGAAGCGGAGGTTTCCGGGGTTTGGGGGGGAGTGGGTGGAGAAGAAGCTGGGGGATGGCCTTACTGATCATCCACAGTATGGAATGAATGCCCCAGCTACAAGCTATGCGGAAGACCTTCCGACCTATTTAAGAATCACGGATATCTCCGAAGATGGACGATTCCTGTCTGCTGGGAAAGTCTCGGTAGACCGGGAGGCATCAGAGGATGAGTACATGAAGGACGGAGACATTGCGTTAGCCCGTACCGGGGCAAGTGTGGGTAAGTCCTACAAGTACAGAAAAGCGGATGGAAGGCTTGTCTATGCGGGATTCCTTATCCGCGTCAGACCTCACCCCAAGATGTTGGACTCGGAGTACCTGAACCAGTTCCTTTCGACTGGTACCTACTGGAAATGGGTCAACTTCATTTCGGCCAGAAGTGGTCAACCCGGCATCAATGGAAACGAATATGCATCCATGCCCCTACCTATGCCCCCAACAACCAAGGAACAGAAAGAGATTGCTGCGTGCCTCTCTTCGCTGGATGACCGCATCGCCTTACAGGATGGTCGGGTTGAGATGTTGGTCGAACACAAGAAGGGGTTGATGCAGGGGTTGTTTCCGGGGTAGGAGGGATGTGGCGGATGAAGGGAATGGAAACCCTCGGCCCCCTCGACGAACAGATCGAGCCAATTGTTGAAAACCGACGGATGCTGTGGATAAAACACTTATCGCGACCCCCGATCGGTGTATTAAATTGCCGTCGGCGGCTTGACGACTAATTCGTCAAGCCGAATCACAATGGCAAAGAAAGCGAGCAAAACATTCAAGGTAGGGCGCGACGCCCGGACCGGGGAATTCATCCCTGTGGAAGAGGCTGAACGCCGGAAAAGCACGACGACGGTGGAACGCATACCAAAGAGGAAGTAGTAGATGGCTGCCTTCTCCTTCGAGATCCAGACCGCATCGGACTTGTTGCAGAAACTGGAAGAGGATTTCCAGATCTACTGCAACGACCGGCTTTCCTCAAGCAAGGCCATCAACTGCGTGTATAGTGCGTGGCACTTGAGCGATTGGTGGTATGAAGAATCCACGACCACACCGACGGAAGAGGGCAAAAAAGCCTACCAGCGGAAATTGCGAGAGGACCACGACTCCCTCAGGTTCATGTCCGACCTCGCAAATGGTAGTAAACATGTTCGTTTGAGCGATAAGAAGGTTCGAGTGGCTTCCACGAAAACGCACAATGGAGATTTTAGCGACGACTTCAGCGATGACTTTGATATTTCGCGATTGGTCCTGATCCTGAAGGACGGTATTGAAGTTGACTTCCAAGAGGAGTTGTCAAAAGCATTGGATCATTGGCGGGCGGCATTGAGCAAATGAATTTCATCCATACCGAGCGTATGTAGCCGTTGGATGCACGTGTACGAATGTGGTACGACAAGCACCTGCTCGTGCATACCCGCCGTATCAACATCAACCAAGTCGCATGTCAACCTATAAGGAGCGTTATGCCAGGGCGGTTGACCGAACAGCCCCAAGGGTCCATATCTGGGTGAAACGGTTCTACGTTGTCACATTCAACGCCTATGCGTGGTTCTGGATCATACGCGAGATCTTCTTCCGGCACGGCACTGATTGGGAGAACTATGCCCTATGGTTCTTCACCACCGCAGGCATGTACTACTTCGTCTTCGACAGCAAGGACATCTGGTTCGATGGGCAGGATCCGTATAAGCGGTGGAGGAAGAATTGAGGCTGGCGGCAGCGAAGCCCTGGACGGGAAGCCCAAGGCGCGGATGGACCACTGACAAGGGCCTGTGCGTTAATTGCCCTTAACCGCCGGTGCCGTTGGCGGAACCGGCCTATTTTTGAGGAAACCCCGGCATGTCAGCAAAGCGCACCTCCAAGCCTGTTCCGGCCAAGCCGGTGCCGCTCCTGAACCCACCGGTGCAGGAAGTGGTCTACCACATCCGTGCGGTAGTACCTGTACCGCCGGACCTGGGGCGGATCAAGGCCGACCTGGCCCAAGACCTGAAGAAGGACTATCCCATTGCGGAGGACTTCAATTTGTTCCAGCATACGGTCCAACCCAGTGCCATGGGCCTGCCTTCCATGCAAGTGCAAGGCGGCCTGTTCGGCCTCCGGTTCCGCAACCGGAAAGGCACGCAGGTAGCACACTTCACCCCTACGGGCCTGGTGATGAACTGGGTGAAGCCTTATCCCGGCTACGACAAGTGCATGGCCAAGGTGAAAAGGCTGTGGAACTTGTATGCCAAGTACTACAACCCGATCTCGGTGGAAACGATTTCCATGCGCTACATCGACCGCATACCGGTGCCCCTGACCAACGGCACCGTGAACTTGGGCGAATACATCAGCATCGGGGCCACCGCGCCGGACATCGCCGGCTTGAGCGTTTCAGGGTTCAACCAGGTCATTGAGTACCGGAAAATGCCGGAGAACATCCGCATGCGAGTGAACCTCGCTACCTTGAACCCGCTGGACCACGTGCTGCCCGTGCTGCTGGACCACGAAGCGTTCATCGATCTGAAAGGGCAGAAAGACCGAACCGACCAGGCCATTTTGCCGGCCTTTAACAAAGCACACCAATGGAGCTTGGAGTTCTTTCACGGAAGCCTCACCGCCAAGTGCATCGCCCTGTTCAAGTAAGCGAACGCTCGTCGCCGCTTGTACCCACCTTCGACCCGGACCGCTACTATTTGCAGTCCGTGCCGGAGCAAACCCCTGCGCCGCTCCCGAAAGTGGATATGGGTAAGTTCCTGTCCGTCCTGCTCTCCAGGGTTATGCGGCCCCAGGTGATGGGCGCATTGGATATGGTGATCGCCGAGCGCCAGGAGGCTTGGGCGGAAGGCGGCACCTATCCCCCGGTATCCGACCTGTCCTTGGCGTGGGCTTGCCACTTCATCGTATCGCTCCCGGAGGATGTGCCCGATCCAGAGGCCGGGGCCGGGCCCCAAGGTGAGGTCTCCTTTGATTGGTACGACGGCGTGGACCACATCCTCAGCGTGGGCATTCAAGCCGATGGCACGATGAACTATGCGTATGCCAGTGGCAACGATCGTGCACATGCATCGCGCCACCTGCAAAAGGGGCTGCCCGATTCGTTGCGCGGCATGCTGGATACGTTCAAGGTAGAAGAACCCGAGCATGCCGCCGGGTAAACCCGTTGCACGCAAGGAGACCCTTGCCCGCTTCTCCGTTTTTAATGATTGGACGTTGAAGGATGGTACGCCCAAGGTGGACCTGTTCATGCCCGACCGCTCCCTCACCGTGTCCGTGTTCCGGATCGATGGGCTCTCCAAGTTGCAGCTTAAGCCGATCAACAACGCCGTGGACATGGCGCGACGCAAGAAGCTGGTGAACTACGGCTATTGCCCGGTGAATGCCGGCAAGGTGATGGACAATGGTTTCTCCTTGGACCCCAACGATGAACCCAAGCACCACGTGAACATCGCGGGGTTCGGCCCGGATGCGGCTGCGCACCGGGCCGCAGCTTTGCGGCTCGTTCAGATCGCCGGTAAATTGACCGATGCCCATTTGCGGTAGGATCGTCCTGCTCCACTACCCGCGAACGCCCGCCCGCTCAACGCATGCGGACACCTGCGCAAGGGAGCTTCTTCCCCGATGTCGGAATACCTTGCCGCCCGCCGCGATGAAGAAGAGCTGAAGGCGATCGAAAACACCATCAAGAGCCGCCGCAAACCATGACCGCCAAAGACCAAGCCCAATTGGGCAAGACCCTGTGGGCCATCGCCGACAGCCTGCGCGGGGCCATGAACGCGGACGATTTTCGCGATTACATGCTCAGCTTCCTTTTTCTGCGCTACCTGAGCGACAACTACGAGGCCGCTGCCAAAAAGGAACTGGGCAAGGACTACCCCGCCTGCGACAAGGAGGCGCTGAAGCAGCGCAAGGCGAACAGCAACCTGCAGGTGTGGTACAACGAGAACTCGGCGGACGTGGCGGCCTTTGAGCAGCAGATGCGCAAGAAGGTGCATTATGTGGTGGAGCCGCCCTACCTGTGGGACAGCATAGCCGAAATGGCGCGCACACAGCACAAGGAACTGTTGGAAACGCTGGTCAAGGGCTTCAAATACATCGAGGAGAAGAGCTTCGAGAACGCCTTCATGGGCCTGTTCTCGGAGATCAACCTGAACTCGGAGAAGCTGGGCCGCACGCCTACGGAGCGGAACGACCGGCTCTGCGGGATCATCAAGGAGATCGCCAAGGGCATCGCGGACTTCAACACCGATGCCGATACACTGGGCGACGCTTATGAATACCTGATCGGCGAATTCGCGGCGGGCTCCGGCAAGAAAGCCGGTGAGTTCTACACGCCGCAGCAGATCAGCAGCATCCTCTCGCAGATCGTGGTGCTGGACCCGCAAGACCCGGAGCAAGGCCCCAAGAAGAAGCTGAACAAGGTGCTGGACATGACCTGCGGCTCCGGCTCCCTGCTGCTGAACGTGCGCACCACGCTGAAGAAGCGCGGCGGCAACATCGGTAAGCTCTACGGGCAGGAAAAGAACATCACCACCTACAACCTGGCGCGCATGAACATGCTGCTGCACGGGTTGAAGGACACGGAATTCGCCATCCACCACGGCGACACCCTGAAGAACGATTGGGAGCTGCTGAACGAGATGAACCCGGCAAAGAAGGAGGTGTTCGACGCCATCGTGGCCAATCCGCCCTTCAGCCTGCGCTGGGACCCCAGCGAGGAAATGGCCAAGGACTTCCGCTTTGCGAACTACGGCCTGGCCCCCAGGAGCGCCGCCGATTTCGCCTTCCTGCTGCACGGCTTCCACTTCCTGGCCCAGGAGGGCACCATGGCCATCATCCTCCCGCACGGCGTGCTGTTCCGTGGCGGCGCGGAGCAACGCATCCGCGAGAAGCTCCTGCACGATAACCACATTGATACGGTGATCGGCCTGCCTGGCAAACTATTCTATTCCACCGGTATCCCCGTGTGCATCGTGGTGCTGAAGAAGTGCAAGAAGTTCGAGGATGTGCTCTTCATCAATGCCAGCGATGAGTACGTGCCCGGCAAGCGCCAGAACGCATTGGACCCCGAGAAGCACATCAAGCGGATCGTGGACACCTACCAGTACCGGCCGAAGTCGATCGACCGCTATGCGCGCCGCGTCTCCATGGCCGAGATCGCCGAGAACGATTTCAACCTGAACATCACCCGCTACGTGAGCGTGGCGAAGGAGGATGCGAAGGTGGACCTGAAGGAAGTACACAAGCGGCTACAGGAGATCGATAAGCGGATCGCGGCGGCGGCCAAGGAGCACAACCAGTACTTGAAGGAGTTGGGGCTGAAGCCGCTGTGAAAAATGTTCGGGAGCACGCAAGCCGGGGCGAGAGGCCGGGGCAACCCTCTATTCCACCACCAAGCGTTGGTGCGTGCGGCCTTCGGCACTTGCCAGCGAAACAATGAATAGCCCGGATGAAAGGCCGTTGATGTCCAGCAACAGCGTGTTGCCGCTGAACACTTCCTCCTGCACTACCCTTCCTGCGGCATCGCGGATGCGCAG
>CAYSKN010000130.1:0-9461 GCA_964431565.1 uncultured Gemmatimonas sp. | reverse complement strand
TGGCTCAAGCCGTGGATCCGTAAGGGTATAGACGCATGGCAGCCCGCATTCGAGGCAGCCGGCTTCCATCGGGGTATAGTAGCGGCAGAAGCTCCAGTGGATGACCCGGACTTCTCGGGTGAGGATGCCACCGTCAGCATGGTTCGCTGGCTGCCATCGGCCACTGAAAACGCGGTCGGACCATCGATCACCGACCCTCGCACGGGTGAGATACTCGACGCCGACGTACAGACTTATCTCAACGTGATGAACCTCACCCGCGACTGGTACTTCACACAGGTCGGCCCTCTCGATCCCAGAGCTCAGCGGTTCCCATTGCCTGACACGCTGGCCGGCCGTCTCATGGAGTACGTAACCGCTCATGAAGTGGGGCACACGCTCGGCTTTCCGCACAACTTCAAAGCCAGCTCAATGTATCCTCTCGACTCGCTGCGCTCGAAGACGTGGGTGGCGAAGATGGGACATACTCCATCCCTTATGGATTATGCACGCTTCAATTACGTCGCTCAGCCTGAGGACGGGATCGCGCTCGACGACCTGATCCCAAAGGTCGGTCCCTATGACACCTATGCCGTAATGTGGGGATACTCGCCGATCGAAGGTGCTCGCAGCCCCGAGGATGAACGCCCGCAGCTCGACCGCTGGGCACGCATGCAGGACTCGATCCCTTGGTATCGCTTCGCCAACGACGGAGGTGCCGCCGGTGCTGATCCGGCCGAGCAGTCGGAAGCGGTTGGCGACGCCGATGCCGTGCGCGCCACCGAACTGGGCATCCGAAATCTCAAACGCGTAATGGGGCTTCTCGAGGGAGCCACAGCATGGCGGCAAGGCGACACGTTCGAGGATCTTCAGGCGGTATATGGACGCACGGTGAATCAGTGGGCTACCGAACTGGGGCACGTGACACGGTTGGTCGGCTCCGAATACAAACAGGAGAAAATGGCGGGTCAACAGGGGCCGGTCTGGCAAAATGTAGAGCCGGCGAGGCAAAAGCAGGCACTGCAGTTTCTGCTCGACAACGCCTATACAACTCCCACCTGGCTGCTCGACGAGAGCATGCTTCGTAAGTTTGAATCGAGTGGTTCTCTGGACCGTATCGGTGCAGCACAGGCTCGGTCGCTGACTTCACTGCTCAGCAATGATCGCCTGGTGCGCATGGTCGAGCTCGAAGCCCGTGCGACGTCGCGGAATGACGTATATCCTGTGGCTGACATGCTGGCTGACTTGCGCCGCGGCCTGTGGAAGGAAGTGGCCTCCGGTGCCCCGATCGATGCCTACCGGCGCCGGCTGCAGCGGGTCCATCTCGAACAGATAGCTGCCAAGATCAACCCGCCGGCTCCGACACCCGCCGCTCAGGCTGCGCCTGCCGGTTTCGGTGCCCGCCCACCGGTGAGCTCCGCTGATGTACGACCGATTCTGAAGAGTGAGATGCGTGCACTTGATGCGCAACTCGCCGCGGCCGTTGGTCGTACCAGTGACAGGATGAGCAAGGCTCATCTCCAGGATGCACGCGACCTGATCAGGAAGATGCTGGACGTCCCGAACTGACCAACCACCCCCGACCGGATCCATCTGAGCCATGCCTGCCTTCCGGAACCTCCCGGTTGATCTCGTCCTTGATGTCCGTACCAGGCTCGAATACTGGCTGGGTCATCTGCCGGGAGCCATCAATATACCGGTGGACAAGCTGCCAGCCGCCCTGACTGACAAGCGGGATGTCACTCTTGAGTCCCGCATACTGGTTTACTGTGCCAGTGGCGCCCGATCCGCTTCCGCAGAGCAGTTGCTTCGTGCCGCAGGGTTCACCAGGATTGTGGACGGTGGCAGTGTCGCTGCGGCAAGGGCGGAGTACAGCGAATAACGGGTTAGGATGACGCTCGCGTTGTCCTCCTGACCGATGGTTAACCGAGGAGCAGGTCATCGAGGCTCATCTGCCCAGCCTTGAAGACCGTGCTCCTTCCAGCGTGTTCGCCTCAGTGGCCTTCAGAGCACGTCATTGAAGTTTCCTTAGCACTGAGATACATTCATCTGACCCTAATTCGGAGTCAGACATGTCCATTCGTCCGGTCAGGAAGATTCTCACCGCCCTACCCACCATTGAGGGGGCTGGCGTTCACCTACATCGTGCCTTTGGCTTCGCTGATACAAGCCAGACAGATCCATTTCTTCTGTTCGACGACTTCCGGAATGACGTTCCGCGGCAGTACCAGGCGGGTTTCCCCTGGCATCCTCACCGCGGAATCGAGACGATCACCTATGTTCTGGCGGGGACCGTAGAACACGCTGATTCGCTTGGAAATCGCGGACTGCTGGGTGTAGGCGATATCCAGTGGATGACGGCCGGGCGCGGCATTGTGCATCACGAGATGCCGATGGGTGACCAGATGGGACGGATGCACGGCTTTCAGCTCTGGGCCAATCTTCCGTCCTCGCTCAAGATGACCGCTCCGCGCTATCAGGACGTGAGATCCGGCGACATTGCTGAGATTATCGACGACGACGGCACCGCAGTTCGCGTGATCGCCGGCGAGTTCTGGGGAAAGCGGGGTCCGGTGGACGGAATCGCCGCCGAACCATGTTATCTGGACGTTCATGTGCCGCCAGGCGTGAGAAAATCACTCCCTGTGGACGCATACCGGAACACATTCGCGTACATTTTCGAGGGGAGCGGGTCCTTCCGACACGCCTCGGGCAACATGGGCGTGCTTACCGAGCGTACGGCCGGCGACGACGACGATCTCCTCAGGGACATGTCGGGAAATCGATCGCTCATACTTTTCGATACGGGTGACGAGGTTGTCGTACAGGCCGGTACCGAAGGTATCCGTTTCTTGCTGGTCAGCGGTGCTCCGATCAGGGAACCGGTGGCATGGCACGGCCCGATCGTGATGAACACCCAGGCTGAGCTGCAGACGGCACTGCGCGAATTACGTGAAGGCGAGTTCATCAAGCCGTAAGTCGATCCGGTGTGGCAACACCGACGTGCCGATGCCGGGACTGGTGGTCAGAACGGATCAATTCCTGAATCCCGGAGAGGTGAAGGTGGCAGGCCTGAGTCCCGGGCCCTGAATACCTCCACAGCACCATCGTTGCGCCTGTCTCAGAGTGCATGAGCATGAGACTGGCTGCGTGGGACGCTACAATATCGTACCGTTGTTTCATCACAGCATACGACTTCGAACGACCGACACGTTTCTCTCATCCGGACTCACACTAACATTCTGACGCATGCGTACTGGACCTTTCACCGTCGTTGCAGGACTTCTCGTGGCAGCCAGTTTGCTTGATGCCCAGGATGCCCCGAAGAAGAACCTCGAGATCAGCGCGAGCGCCGGATTCACACGGACGAGCGGAAATGCCAACGCCACCTCCATCAACTTCGGCAACAAGCTCAGGCACGTTGTGCAGGGGTGGGTGCTCGACGAGGATCTGACGTTCTTCTACGGCGAAGCGGAGCACAAGGTGAATGCGAACTTCTGGAATGGCGGCCTCCGTGCGGAGCGTCTCGTAACGGAGCGGCTCGGTGTTTTTGTTGCCACACGTTTCGACCGGAATGTACTGCAGGGTATATCCCACCGCATGGAAGAAGGATTCGGTCTCGACTGGAAAGCTGTTGCATCCAGTCATGACGTCCTGTCGCTGCAGGCAGGCGGATCTGTTTTCCAGCAGCAACTGACTCCCGGCTCGACAACTTCGCTCAAGCGCAATTTCCCGGCTGCACGGCTTGGACTCAATTACAAGCACTCCTTTTCAGAACTTGCATACTTCCAGCAAACTGGAGAATACCTGCCGAATCTGGCGGACACTGAAGCCTATCTGGTGAACTCGGAGAGTTCGCTGGTGGCACCACTTTCGCAGAAACTCGGACTCAAGCTGTCGTATGTGGTGCGCTACAATAGCTCACCACCATTCCGGGACTGGGGTCAGCTCAGAAACACTGACACGTTCTTTTCCAGCGGTATCACAATCACATTCTGATCCCACTTACGCAGGACCGGCGTTGCATGCGTTGCCGAGTCAAAGTGTGGGATCGAGCGAACCTATCAGCCTTTCTGCAGTCTCATCACTGATCCGGCCCGCACACCTGCATGCGAGCCTGGCGATTACGTGCAAGTGCCGTGTGACGACTACTCAATGGCCGCCAGCAGCCTGCCGATGAATTCGTTGAGACTGGCGTTGCTGTCCATCCAGCGAACAACCGCCACTACGTCGTTGACCGGATCAACGTAGATGTAGTTGTTGCCGGCGCCCACGTGCACGAATGCCTCTGCTGGAGCCGAAGAGAGATACGAACGATCCGGATTCACAAACCAGTTCATGATCCCGTAGGTTTTCTGCGCCGGAGTAGGTGTAAGGGCCCACGTAACCCACGCGTCGCTTATGAGCTGCCGGTCACCCCACTTGCCGCGGCGCAGCGTGAGAAGCCCGAACCGCGCCATGTCCCACGCATTGATGATCATTCCGCCGCCCCAGTGACCTCCTCCGCTGACACTCTGCACTTCATTTCCATCCAGCACGATCCATGAGTTGTCGTATCCGTACCAGCGCCACGAATCCGACGCACCGATTGGGTCCATGATGCGCTCCTTCAGGACCGCCGGCAGTGGTCTTCTCCAAACCTGAAGAGCGGCAAGTGCAAGCACATTCACGCGTGTGTCGTTGTATTCGTAGACAGACCCGGGTACCGCACGCGCTCGCGTGGTCCAGGCCGCTGAGTTCTGAGAGGGTCGATCCGCCCATTCCGGCTTGCCCCAGAGAGTACCTTCCCAGTCACTCACCTGACGCAGCATGTCATCCCACGTGAGGAGTCGGTTGTGCGGGCTATCGAATGGTGTGAGCATTCGGTCCGTGCCCGGCCAGTCGCGGGCATAGCCCTTGCCATTCGAGCGTGCCCGCACAATCGGTGGTACATATCCCGCCACTGTATCATGCACACTGCGGATCCGACCCTCATCCACCGCCAAGCCCACCACGGTACTGAGAAAGCTCTTTGTAACGCTGTTGGTGATCTCCAGGGCATTCGGATTTCCCCAGGCAGCGACCAGATAGCCATGCCTCAGTATGACCCCCGTGGCGTCTCCGCGCGGCGGTAGCGGACCAATGGGGTCGCCAAGCGGCTCTCTGCCAAACGTTGCGTAGTGATTGAGTTCGAGGTCACGCGGTGAACCACTCTCGCGGCTGATGGCAAACGCAATCGCTTCTGCGAGCTTCATCGAGTCGAAACCGGCCGCTGCGGGCAATCGCCGAGCCCAGGTACCACGCGGAGGCACATAGGGGGAGGCTGAAAGTGGTTGCCTGGCCGCCGCCTCTCGGGTACCGCTACCCAGTGTATCGCCGGGCTGGGCGGTCAGCGTGGGGCGGTCGATGGCCGACATCAATACCAGGGCTGGCAGCACCAGCACTGCGGCTTTGGCAGCACGTATCATGTGTCGTGTCGCTGCAGGTGGAGTCCGACCTGGGCGATGGCCAAGTCGACGGTGGGGGAGTAATTGGCTCCAGACATGAAGTTGTCTCGACGCGCTGGCAATCACGGGCTGGTCAGCTGCCGGAAACATGCCCGCATCAGCGCCGACATCGTGCATGACAGCTACTTGATGCCCTTGCAGCGGCCTCGGGCGAGATCCACTTCGGCACCAACATAGCCGAACCCCGGCCATTCCTCCCGCCCTACCAACTCACGAAGAATACTGCAGCCCCTTGTGCTGTCCCCGCGAGCGATAACGTGATTGGCCAGCGCATAGCCTATGGTCAGCACACCACCCCCCTTCACAGCTTCGGACTTCCAAAGGGTATCGGGCTTCCGGTCCAGCATGATGTCCACAGCGTCGAAGTACCAGCGTCCTTCATCAACGGCTGCATAGGGATACGGAAGTCTCTCAAGCACCCCCCTAGCTTCCGCCGCCCGCCCGTCCCGCATCAGCGCCAGAGCCTGCCATGAGGTCAGCGCATATCTCAATCCGTCGTGAAGGTCATCACAGCCGCGCCGATCCAGTCTCAATCTCGTGGTATCGCCCACGACAGATTCACCGCGCCGGGTTGAATCCGTACAGGAGGCCAGCGTGACAGCAGCATCGGCATACCGGCCTGCGTAATAGTAAGCCAGGCCCAGATGGAACAGTGTGTGGAAATTTCTGGGTGAAATCGCCCGCGCCTGCTCAAGATCAGCAATCGCGCGATCGAATTGTCGCGTGGAGATGTAGCGCAGCCCACGATGGCTCAACGGGCGGGGATCTCCGGGCGCAATGGCGATTGCACGCGTATAGAGCCCGATGGACTCGTCAAACTGCCAGACTTCATCGAGTGCCTGACCCGTGGCAATGAGTGTTTCTGGATCTTCAGGCTGCGCCGCCAGTGCAGCCCGGGCGCTGTCGGTGAAAGGATTGGACGGCCGAGGCATCAGCACCCTGCCGAGCAGTGAGGTGACAGGCTGCGGCTGGATCGGGCGTGCAGCGGTCTGTGCACTCAGCCTCGATCCCAATGCAGCGACACCCGCGACTCCACCAAAGGCAACAAACCCCGTCAACAGGGCCTTTCTGATCAAACCCAAAGCGACACTCCTCCCGGCAAGACCCGGCACGCGCCCCGCTGACAGAACGTGGCAGGCAGGCCAATCGTTGTCGACGTTCACCGGTGCCGCCGAGTGTGATGACCGGGACCATTTCCGAAAACCGAAGGCAGCACCCGGTTACAGCGTCGCATCCATACACAGCGATGCTATACTTGAAACAGCGGACCTGAGATCCTGATACGCCAGCCTGGCGCCGGGTCATCGCATGAAGTGAGCGCATCGATACACGCCTTTCACACATATCACTCGCAAGTCCGTGCGGACAACGTGACGGAGTCTCCCCCCTTCCCCTCCCCTTCCCACTTACCGTCACTGAGCGCAGTCGAGCGCGACCGTTACCGCCGACAGCTCACGCTGCCTTCATTCGGCACTGAAGGGCAGGAACGCCTGAAGGCATCACGCGTACTGATTGTCGGTGCCGGCGGGCTCGGATCCCCGGCTGCTCTTTACCTGGCTGCAGCCGGCGTGGGAATGCTTGGGCTTGTCGACAACGACGTGGTGGACATCACCAATCTGCATCGCCAACTGCTGCACGGTACCAGCGATGTCGGACGCAACAAGCTGGATTCGGCGTGCGATCGCCTGCATGAGACCAATCCGCACGTGAGAGTGGTTGCCCACCGCAGCTGGCTCACCTCAGCCAATTCCATGGATATTGTCGCAGGCTATGACCTGGTCATCGACGGAGCCGATAACTTTGCTACCCGCTATCTGGTCAATGACACTTGTGTTCTGCTGGGTAAGCCGAATGTATATGGCTCGGTGTTTCGCTATGATGGACAAGTGTCAGTATTCGCGATGTCTGATGGGCCCTGCTATCGCTGTCTGCATCCGGAATCACCACCGCCCGGAGCCGTGCCGAATTGCGCAGAGGGCGGAGTTCTGGGTGTAATGCCGGGGCTGGTGGGAACGATTCAGGCAACCGAGGCCATCAAGCTTCTCACCGGCATCGGAACCCCACTTGCAGGCAGGCTGATGATGATCGATGGGCTCTCCATGCGGTTTCACAGTCTGGCACTGGCCCGTCACCCCGCATGTCCGGCATGCGGGACGCGCTCGATCACATCTCTCCAGGACTATGACAGTTTCTGCGGCACTCCCCCACTGAGTACGCGAGTCGACTTACATGCCCGTTCGCACGTGGAGGAGATTACCGCCGCCACGCTTATGGAATGGCGGGCACGCCAGGCACCCTTCGAAATCGTGGACGTGCGTGAGCCTTATGAGACGGCTCAGGGGGTCATCGCCGGCGCGCGGCTGATGCCGCTCTCGGTATTCCAGGAATCCATGACAACCTTGCCATTGGACACCATGCTCGTCCTTGTCTGCAGAAGCGGAGTACGCAGCGTGAGTGCTGCACATCAGCTCCTTGACGCCGGCTTCACACACGTGTGCTCACTCGCTGGCGGTATGCTTCAGTGGGATGAATCGGGAGCTATTGTGCACGGGAGACACAGCGGCCACGAATACGATCGCTGACCACCACTCATGCCATGACTACTGAACACGGTGAAGTCAGCGATGGCCGACAGTGGCATCGTGAATCGGAATCGGTCTCGGCTCGACAGGGCGGCTGCGCTGCACTGCCATGTTCTGCTCCCGGAAAGAACTCAGTGTAACTGATGCAACATGGTCACGTCAGATGGACCACCCGCACGCTCATCACACCCGGCATCGCCAGTACGTCGTCAAACAGCGTGGATGCCGGAATATCATTGCGCAATTCGATTTCAGCCTTGACCTGATGCTCATTGTCCGCCATTGACTCGAAGTCCACCGAGCTGACAGTGAACACAAGGCCGCTGATACGTTCGATCACTTCGGTTCCCGTGATACGACCGGTATCGATTCGCACGACGACGCGCCGTTTCTGGGCATAAGGCTGGTGGGTCTCGAACCGGCGGAGAGTGATCAGTGCAACGAGAGACACGCCCGTAGCCGCGCCAGCCTCGAGAAACATGCCACCACCCGAGGCAAGCCCGATCGCAGCCACAAGCCACAGTCCGGCAGCTGTGGTCAGGCCATGTATGCCTCCCCCAGTCTTGAGAATCGCACCTGCACCCAGAAATCCCATGCCAGCCACCACGCTTGCCGCAATACGGGATGTATCGACCATCACAAGATCTCCTTCCCGGTAGCTCTGGAAGAAGACGAACTGTGTTGAAACGAGCATGAACGTGGTGGAGGCTATTGCAACCAGCAGGTGCGTCCTGAGCCCGGCAGCGTGTCCGCTGCGTTCACGCTCATACCCAATGAGGGCGCCGAGACCCGTGCCGACCGCAAGGCGCACCAGGGAGGCGAGGGGTGTTATCACCATCTGTGACTCCTGTGTTGTCTGCCGGGTCCGGAGCCGGGTTCTTCGGGATAACCGGACTCAGTTGCCAATCATCTGCAGTGAGTCAGCCAGCCGTGCCGATCCTCCACGGTCCCTTTTGCAATGCCAAGGTACTGCTGCTGAAGTTGCCGTGTGATGGGGCCAACCTTGCCCGCACCGATTCTGATCCTGTCTACACTGCGCACGGGAGTGAGCTCAGCAGCGGTGCCTGTGAAGAACACTTCGTCAGCGGAATAGAGCATCTCCCGCGGAAAATGGGCCTCCCTGGTGGGAATACCGAGATCCTGCGCCAATTGAAGGATCGTTGAGCGCGTGATACCGCCCAGAATGCTTCCATCAAGCGGACCGGTCAACAGAACACCACCCGAGACGATGAACACATTCTGACCCGAGCCCTCGCCAACCATACCGCCAGGCGTTAGAGCGATGCCCTCGGCATAGCCGTTGGCGAGTGCCTCCATCTTGATGAGCTGTCCGCTCAGATAGTTGCCCGCGATCTTAGCCATCGCGGGTATGGTGTTCGGCTGTACTCTGTGCCAGCTGGACACGCAGGCATCC
>CAYSKN010000129.1:370-9483 GCA_964431565.1 uncultured Gemmatimonas sp. | reverse complement strand
CTGCTCTTCACTCTCATCGCCTTCCTTCAGTGGTACTACGATCGCAGGAACGCCTGAGGGTTCAGGAGGTCATGTCTGGCTTGCCTTCAGTCATTTCCCTCCCCGAAGGATCTCCTATAGCGATGTCGCAGGGCGAATCTTCGCAGGCGCTTCAGAGCGACGCGTGCGATACCGATGCGTCGAGGATCGGGGACGGTAGTCTGATCGAAAGCTTCGAGCCGGCAACCCGATCAGAGACCGTCTCCAGGGCCTTCAATTTCGTGCTCGCTCTGGTGTTGCTGATGGTGGCCATGCCTGTGGTGATTATCACGGCTTTGCTCATCTCACTCACCTCCAGGGGGCCGGTGTTTTATACGCAGGTGCGGGTAGGCATAGACAGGCGGTGGAATCGCACCCGCGCGCTCAATGAGCGGCGTAGCGAAGATCTTGGTGGCACACCCTTCACGATCTATAAGTTTCGCTCAATGCGGGTGGACGCCGAGGCAAGTGGACAGGCCGTATGGGCGAAAGTCGATGACGACCGGGTGACAGCGGTTGGACGGATCATACGAAAGATCAGGGTGGATGAAATCCCGCAACTGCTGAACGTGCTGCGCGGTGACATGAATATCGTCGGCCCGAGACCGGAGCGCCCGAGCATCTTTGTCCGCCTGCGGGAGCAGATTGATGAGTACCCATTGCGACAGCGGGTCAAACCAGGGATCACTGGCCTGGCGCAGGTTTCCAATCCATATGACCAGACAATAGAAGACGTACGTCGCAAGGTGGAACTGGATCTTGTCTACATGGAGCGCCAGTCACTTGTCGAAGACATCCGCATCATGCTCCGCACGATTCCGGTGATGTTGTTTCGCCTTGGCGGATGGTGAGAGGATTCACTCGATGAGCCGGGATGTGATTCCCCATTCACCCGACTGTGCGCAGGGTAGGGGATGCTGAGGTCCATTGCACTATCCTCATTGGCGCATCCTTTGCTTGCACGCATGCTGTGGAGGTTGCGCAGGGGACATACCGTAGTTGTCATGATGCATCGGTTTGCAAACGATGATTCTTCTCATGGCCACAATCTGACTGGCCTCCGGGTGCTGCTTCAATATCTGCGTTCGTGCGATGTGCGGCTGGAGAGCATTGACACGTTCATGTCACGCAGTGTGGCGGAGACTGGGGAAGCCGACCGGTCCGCACGCCCTGCGGTGGTCTTCACCGTGGATGATGGCTATGCTGACTTCGGGGTGGCTCAACCTGTATTTGCCGAATTCGACTGCCCAGTGACGGTCTTCGTGGCGCCTGAAGTGGTTGACGGTCGTCATGTGTTCTGGTGGGATCAGGTGCGATGGCTGATGCAGCGTACCAGGCAGCCTCAGCTCTCTCTCCACATGCCCGGAGGTATCAGTCACACGGTGCGGTGGCACGATGGTGCATCGCGTGATGCTGCAAGGGTCGATATTGAGGAGAGGCTCAAGCTGTTGTCGACTGACGACATGGTGGAGACACTGAAGCAGTTTTCAGTGGAGGCACATGTGCCGCTTCTGAACGATCAGCCAGCCGGGAGTGCGGTGCTCACATGGGACCAGATGCGCAGCCTTGAATTGCGCGGGGTGCAGTTCGGTGCTCACACTATGACGCACCCTGTTCTGGCCCGTTGCGATGATCGTAAGGCTTCGTGGGAGATAACCGCATCGCTTGCCCGCCTGCGTTCAGAACTTCAGAATCCCTCCCATGTATTTTGCTACCCCAACGGGCGCGCCTGTGACTTCGGTGAGCGGGAAGTTCGCACTGTGGCCAATTCGGGCGTTCTCGGTGCAGTGAGCGCAGAGCCGGGCATTGCCACGGCTCCTCAAAGTGCTGCCGACAGGAGTAGTTGGCGCTGGAGAGTGCCGAGGGTGTCTTACGATTCTCGTCCCGGGGTTCTGTTGCGTGAATACTTTGACTGATGGCGGCATGGCCGACGATCGAGGAGGTCACCGGACGGGTGGCCTCTGCGCGGCCCATTGTCCCGGTGACGTGTGTCTTCTCCATGCAGGACTGACTGCATCTGGCGCAATGGCTCCGCACCATTGATATGGACGGCGTGAGTCGCTGTTCGCGTGGGGAATCGTTATGAGAAAGGCACCAGGCTTACGACGTGAACGTGTACTCGTAACGGACCCCGAACACCGTGCAGCGTTGGCAACGGTACGAGCGCTGGGGCGGGCGGGCTTTTCTGTCTATACGTCAGGCACTGACAGGGGGATTGCCGGGGTTTCACGCAGCGTCCAGGCGCATCTCGGCATGTCGCGTGCAGATGCGGATAGTGTGGAACGGTACCCGGCGGCAATCCTGAGTCTGGTGGAGCAGCACGGCATAGATGTGGTTGTACCTGTGACCGATGCGGCATCACGCCTGCTGTTGCCTCTGAAGGACCGTTCGGGTCTCACAGTGGCCGGACCATCGATGGATGCCTATGAGCGCGCAAGCAACAAGGAACTGCTGATGCGAATGGCGCCAACTGTCGGTATCCGTGTGCCCGGACAGGTTGTGCTGGAATCGGTGAGCGACGCTGAAGTGATGAAGCCCCACTGGGAAGGCGATTCGGTCATCAAGCCAACCCGGTCTGTTGCGGTTACAGACGGAAGAACAGTAAAGGCGAGCGCAAGATACGCGGCTACGAATGACGAACTTGCGGCAGCCATACGCTCGTATGCTCCGGAATCCTATCCCTTGCTGGTGCAGGAGCGATGCCCTGGTCAAGGCACAGGTGTGTTTCTTCTGCGAGGTCATGGCCGCACCCTCATGGTTGCGGCTCACAGGAGGCTGCGGGAGAAGCCGCCGTCTGGCGGAGCGAGCACATATCGGGAAACGATCACGCCGTCGCCATCCCTGCTCGGGAGTTGTGAAGAACTGCTGAAAGCGCTGGACTATGAGGGACCGGCAATGATCGAGTTCAAGGAGGATGTCGATACCGGATCTCGCGCCCTCATGGAAATCAACGCGCGTCTCTGGGGATCACTGCAGCTTGCGGTCGACGCAGGCGCTGACTTTCCTGTGGCACTGGTGGAATGGGCTCTTGGACAAACGCCGATGTTTGCGCAGGCTGTGAAGGGGGTGCGCAGCGTCTGGGAGGTCGGTGAGATCGATCATGTGTTGGCAATCTGGAGGCACACTGCAAAGAGTCTGAATCTTCCGCACGGATCGCCGGTTGGAATGCGCGCTGCACTTGCGGTACTGATTGATCGTCGTTGGTCGGATCGGTGTGAGGTGTTCAACTGGGGCGATCCGCGCCCCTTTATTTCCGAAACGATGAGTTGGTTGGCTGCATTGCGTACGTCTGCTTCGGGTTCGGAATGACAGCAATTGGATGGGGACTCATTGCATTACCCTTCGTGCTTGGCGGGTTTGCTTTTGTTGCCTATCCGCTACTGCTGTGGTTCTGGTCACGCCTGCGAACGCCTTTCGTTCTTCCGCCGGAGCCCGCACGATGGCCGGAGGTGACGATTCTGATCGTTGCCTTCAATGAGGCACAACGTCTTCGCAGAACGCTGGATCACGCTTTGGCAGTTGACTACCCGGCGGACAGATTGCACGTGCTGGTGGTGTCCGATGCCTCCACTGACGGGACGGATGCATTGGTCGCTGGCTATGGTGATCCGCGTGTTCGCCTGATGCGGATGCCGGAACGTGGCGGCAAGCCGGCCGGAGAGAACGCTGCGGGCCCCATGCTGCAGGGTGAACTGGTGGTATCACTTGATGCGTCGATACTTATTCCACGGGACTCATTCAAGCCTCTCATCAGGGCACTGCTTGATCCGGCCGTCGGGCTTGCCTCGGGATGCGACGTGAGTGTCGGCGATGAGGAACGTGAAGGCAATCGAGCGGAGTCCTCATACGTCGGCCTCGAGATGCGATTACGGGCGCTTGAGACACGGGTACACAGTATCGTGGGTGCGAGCGGATGCTTCTACGCCAACAGACGTGATCTGCAGCAGGTTCAGCTTCCGACCGGTCTGGCCCGTGACTTCGCAGCCGCCAGTGTGGCGCGCGCGCGTGGGTACCGTGCCGTATCGGTTGATACAGCCACCTGCCTGGTGCCGCGCACACCGACGCTGAAGGCCGAACTTCGCAGGAAGAGCCGGACGATGTCACGCGGACTTGCAACACTGGTCTATCTAAGGGAGATGCTGAATCCGTTCCGCTACGGCAGCTACGCCCTCATGATGGTGTCACACAAGCTTCTCAGATGGTTGCTGTTCCCGAGTTTCCTCGGCTGGATCATAGGGCCGCTGTTCCTCATCCGGAGCGCCCCGTGGACACTCCTATTCACTGCCGGCATGCTGATCGGCCTCGTCCTTGCCCGTCTGGTATCGGTATGGCCCGAAGGACGCCGATTACCGCGCTCGGTAACGTTACCCGGTTATGTCTTCATATCCATCGTTGCAGGCTGGCTTGCCTGGTGGCAGCTGCTGCGTAATGAACAACAGTCGATGTGGGAGCCGACACGCCGGTCGTCAGTGGATCCTTCTGTTGCCGCATGAGTGAATTACGGCCGTTACGTGTCATGCAACTGTGCGCACCAGCCAGAGCCGGAGGTCTGGAAACCGTGGTTCGACAGTTGGCAAACGGGCTTGCCCGCAGGGGCGTCGATGTCAATGTGGTCGCAGTCCTTGACCCATCGGATGTCAACGGTCACCCCCTGGTCGAGGCGTTGCGGGAGGACGGAATCACAACCCACATACTAATGGCAGCATCCCGTGCGTATTGGCGTGAACAGGCCCAGGTAGCAACTCTGCTGAGAATGACCGGGGCGGACATACTGCACACTCACGGGTATCGGTGTGACGTAGTCGATGGGCCAGTCGCCCGGCGGTTGAATCGGCGGCACGTGGTGACTCTACACGGCTTTACTGGCCGGGACTGGCGTGGGCATCTGTATGAATGGCTGCAGGTACGTTCGGTAGCCAACGCTGATGCGGTCGTTGCGGTATCGACTCCCATCGCCCGGAGAGTCCTGCAGGCCGATGGGGGAGCGCGTGTTCATGTCCTGCGAAATGCGATCGATCCATCAATTGAAGTACCGGAGCGGGAGATGGCACGGCGCCTGCTTGGACTCGCAACCGGCCGATTTTCTGTCGGCTGGATTGGGCGGATATCTCATGAGAAAGGGCTGGACCTCCTGATTGAAGCCATGGTGCCGCTCAAGGGGCGGGCCCATGCTACGGTGGTCGGTGATGGACCAATGCGTGGAGAGATGGCTGACATGGTGACGGCGCTGGGTCTTCAGGACACAGTCTATTTCGCAGGAATGCAGCCCGACGCCCGGCGTCTGCTGAAAGCATTCGACGCGCTCGCGCTTACCTCACGCACCGAAGGGACGCCTATGGTGCTTCTGGAGGCCATGGCGGCAGGTGTTCCTGTGGTTGCCACCGCTGTAGGTGGTATTCCGGATATTGTCGATGGGCAATCGGCGTGGCTGTCAATTCCCGATCCCGCATCAATTTCAGCGTCGATCGAGTCGGTCATGACGGGTGGCGCCGGAAACCTCAGGAGAACCGCACATGCGTTGGATCTGGTGGAGACCAACCACAACATGCAGCGGTGGGTAGACCAACACCTCGAGAGTTATCGGGGTGTAGCGAGCCATGGCATTGACCACGAGTGTGATACGGGACGCACGGACTGAGCGACGATGGTGGCCGAGAGCAGGCATCCCTGACGGATCTGGGCTGCTTCCTCCGACTGATCCAACTGTCGAGAACAATGAGCGTGACGGCGACCGGGAGAATTGCCTATTCGGCTCCTGTGGTCAGGTGTTGATGCCTCACCAATATGTGATGTGTGACGCAATCCCAAGATCCTGATCGCCTCTCAATAAGTGGGATCTGCGCATACATTTGGAGCATATTGGCGATATCGATGTCTCCCGATCAGACTCGCCCGATCCGTTCCATCAATGGCATACAATCGTCGGTAAGGCAGAGGGATTTGCAGGTCGTTTCATTTTTTCTGCTTGTCCGACGTACCCACGATTGCTTACCAGGTGTAGTTATGGGAATCAGGGTCCCCATTTTTTCAGCCGAGTTGTCTTCTGAGGCCTATGTCCGCGAGGATGTGGAGTCTGCGCTGCTGTCCATTTGGCGCCATACGCTCGGCATAGATACGGTTTCATTGACAGATGATTTCTTCCGCCTGGGCGGCAGTTCACTTTCAGCGACTCAGGTCATATCGCGGATCAGGGATGTTTTCGGTGTGGAGTTGTCATTCCGGCAACTCTTCGATCATCCAACGGTCTTGGACACGGCCGACTGGCTGCGGCTCAACGGCCCTGCTCGCTCGGTCAGGCCCGTCCCCTCACTCGGGGCAGCGGGTCGTAGCTCACCGCTGTCTCCCTCGCAGCAGAGTATCTGGTTTCAGCAGCAACTCGACGAAAGGGCGGTTCAGTACAATCTTGCTGAAGCAGGTGTGCTGACTGGCAAGGTTGATCTTGACAGGCTGGAACGCGCACTCCACACAGCAGCCCGCGAACACACCAGTCTGCGTACGAGAATCATTGCTTCCGGCGGCACGCCGGTTGCGATCGTTGATCCGGAGCCTACTCATCAGCTCGTCATTCACGATGTCCGATCGCTGCCTGGGCCTGCGCGATTGGACGCTGCGCGAGAGCTGGTCGGAGATCTGCTCAACGCACCGTATGATCTGGAAAATGGGCCACTGTTTCGTGCCGCTGCCGTACGTCTTGGCAATGAGCGGGCGTTGCTGGGTATAGGTATGCACCATGTCGTTGGCGATGTATGGTCATTCGGAGTTCTGGACAGAGCCGTCAGGGATGCATATGAACGGGACGACGGAAATGTCACGATACATGTTGATACCGGATACCACGATTACGTGGCTTGGCAGCGTGAATTTGATGGAAATGTGCTCGAGAACCAATTGAGATTCTGGAAGGACACGCTCGATGGTGTTCAGCCGCTCATGCTCCCCACGGATCTGGCTCGCCCTCCCTTCCAGACCTTCGAAGGCAACTACTTGTGGGTTGATCTCACTCCTTCCGTCAGAAAGCGTCTGGAGGAATATGCTGCAGAGCACAAGGCCACGCCGTTCATGGTCGGACTCGCCGTATTCAATATCGTGTTGTCGAACTACTCCGGACAGAATGATATCGTTGTAGGTTCGCCAATTGCCGGGCGCTCTGCCATTGAAACGGAAGGAATCATTGGAACATTCGTGAACACACTTGCATATCGCAACTCGCTTGATGGAGTTGAGACGTTCAGTGGTTTGCTGCATCGGGTACGCCACAACGCACTCGCTGCTTACATGCACCAGGATCTGCCGTTTCAACGACTCGTTGAATCGTTGGAATTGGATCGTGATCCATCTCGTTCGCCGGTTTTCCAGGTGATGTTCAATGTCATCAACGAGCGCATGCAGGAAACCGGTCCTTCCGGTGGCGGGTTGACATACGTTCCGCTCCCTATTCCTGCTGTACAGGCTGACATAGAAGTGAATATCGGCCTGAATGAGACGCGGTCTGATATCAGGCTGATGTACAATACCAGGCTCTTCGAGAAGCAGACGGCTCAACGAATGCTCGATATGTATGTTGAGACACTCACTCGTGTTATCGAGCGACCCGAGGCCCGGCTCGTTGATCTGCTGGCACAGCCTGGCAGCGAGCGTGCGGTGCTGGACTCCTGGAATGAGACGTCAGTTCCTGTCGGTGCGGACGACGATGTGCTTGTGTTGCTGATGGATGCTGCCCGAAAGGACCCGGACAAGGTGGCTCTGCACGCGGCAGACGGTACCTACAGTTATGCGGAACTTGTTATCCGGGCCAGGCAGGTAACAGCGGCCCTTATGGACAAGGGTGTCCGGCCTGGCGACCGCGTGGCCGTGCTCATGGAACGTGGACGGGACCTGGTACCTGTTCTGCTTGGCATCATGGGAACCGGGTCTGCATACATCCCCCTCGATCCGAAATACCCTGAGGCTCGTCTCCGCTTCATTCTTGAAGACGCCGGGGTATCCGTTATGGTATCGAAGCGCGGGCTACCCGATCGATTCCGGATGCCCGGTGTCGTGCTGCTGATTGAGGACATTGATGCTGAAGATACCGCCGACTTTGTTTCTTTCGCTTCAGAGCTGCCGGCCTATGTGATCTACACATCGGGATCCACTGGCACACCCAAAGGTGTCGAGCTCACGCGCGGCAATGTTGCCAATTTCCTGCTTGGGATGCGCCAGCGTCCGGGCATATCTGCGCACGACGTTCTGCTTGCCGTAACGACCATTTCCTTCGATATCGCCGTACTCGAGCTGTACCTGCCGCTGACTGTCGGGGCACGCATAATGCTTGTCGATGAAGAGGATGCAACGGACGGTCGCCGTCTCATGCGGCTGATGGAAGACCATGGAGTTACCGTTATGCAGGCCACGCCGGCAACATGGAAACTGCTGATTTCCGCTGGATGGAGTGGCCATCAGCGGCTGAGGATTCTCTGCGGTGGTGAGGCTTTGCCGCGCGATCTGGCTGACCAGTTGCTCGCGCGCGCTGCCGAAGTGTGGAACATGTACGGACCCACCGAAACCACGGTGTGGTCTACACTTGACAGGGTAGGAGACGGTCCGATCACCGTCGGCACGCCCATTGCCAACACTACCCTGCACGTGCTCGATCGGGATAGACGACCGGTAGTGATCGGTCGACCGGGTGAGTTGTATATCGGCGGTCTTGGAGTGGCGAATGGCTACGTGAATCGATCTGAGCTCACATCGGATCGTTTCATCAACCATCCGGTAGCGGACGGTGGCCGGATTTATGGCACTGGTGATCTGGTCCGGCTGCGCAACGATGGTCGTGTCGAGCATCTCGGCCGCCTCGATAATCAGGTCAAGGTGCGGGGATTCAGGGTCGAGTTGGGCGAAGTGGAGGAGGCGCTGCGCTCACATGAAGCCATCGCAGACGCAGTCGCTGGTGTAGACCGAGATCGGCTCGTCGGATATGTGGTGTTCAAACCGCGTGAGACAGCAACCACGTCAGACATCCGCCGCTGGGTGGGTGATTCGTTGCCGCCACACATGGTACCAAACCAGTTGATCGTGCTTGACGCATTACCGCTCACACCCAATGGCAAGGT
>CAYSKN010000129.1:0-360 GCA_964431565.1 uncultured Gemmatimonas sp. | reverse complement strand
TTGGTCGGCGCATCCACCCAGGAACCGTCCTTTCTGGACAGTGGCTGGGCCCATTCCGATCCGAATCTGCTGGTTCTGTATGAAGTATGGGCTGGCCTGCTTGGTCACACGGAAGTTCATCCCGACGACAACTTTTTTGAAATCGGTGGTCATTCCCTGCTGGCTATGGATATGATCGGACAGGTGGAGCAACGCACAGGTCACAGGCTGAAATTGAGGTCGATATTCTTTCGCTCCCTCCAGGAGCTGGCAGCCGAATTGCCTGCAATCTCCACGAAGGATTTGTGACCGAATTCTTCTTCGGTTCAACCGGACTTCCTCTCTTTTGGTATCACAATCCACCACGAAGCAATGCGGTGT
>CAYSKN010000128.1:0-9490 GCA_964431565.1 uncultured Gemmatimonas sp. | reverse complement strand
TCCGCTGATTCCGAGGGCTCGGTTGAATCGCTCAACGCCCCCGTGAGCGGATTTCCGGGAGCAGCTTCGCCATCGAGTTCCTCGCAGTACCCCATCTGAAGTACCTCGGTGACCTCCCAACCAGATTGTCCATCAGGTTCTGTGAGATACGATTGCGGGAGAGCACTCTCGGTCTCGTCCCCTGGCTCCGCTCCGGCACCGGTGGCGTGATGGACGTCTGGGGCCGGACCGATGCCACCAGCGTCGGGGTAAGTAAGCCCATCATCTGCCGTGGTAGCCTCCAGTGAAACCACGCTGTTCTCAGCGCCGTGCCGGGGCTCAGGCTGCACTAACGCGTCTGCAGGTAGGAGCTCGGACGAGGGACGGCCCGGAAGCACTCCTTGGTCAATCGGCGACAACCCGGACGACTCGTGATCTTCAGCGGAGGTGGCCTTCAGCAGCACCGAAACATCGTCGGAATCGACTGTTCGCATCACTGCGTCCGGTGTCGGCGCCACGCTAGCGATTGCGCCAGCCTGAACAGAGGGCGTGAATGAAACCGGCCTCCACGACTCGAAAGCGGCATCCGGTGATCGTTGGGCAGCATCCGTGGCCGTCAGCGCCTCTGCGGCGGGCATCGGACGTGCAGCAATGGCAAGAGCAACGAGCTGGGCAGCGATATCATCGTTACGCGGATCTGCATCCAGCACCCGCTCGTACCAGCGCCGTGCCGCCGCAGGATCCCCCTGCCGTCGCGCAATGTCCCCAAGATGCCTGAGCGCGATGAGGTTTTCCGGATCGAGCGCTATGGCCTGCTCGAATACGCCCCGTGCCTCATCCAAATTCTCGCTTTCATAGAGCGCCTGTCCGTACACGATGTAGCCGCTCATGTGCCCGGGCTGCTTAGGCAGATGCTCACGGCATAGAGCGATGGCCTGCAACAAGTCACCGGTCTTCCGGAGCTCGTTCGCGAGCGGCGCAAAATAGCGCCTCGGATTCTCTTCGAACTTCTTCCGGAGCTCTTCAATCCGGGTGCCGGTAGTCATGCGTGCGATACCCTCTGATGGTTTCCCGACCCGATATCCCCTGTCACACAACGTGTGAGGTCACTAATCACTCTCTCCATGAGCAGCCATGCCACACATGCAGATCCGGGCTCGACCAGCGCCATGGTTGATCCTGCCCGCCGGCTGGGCGCCAGCCCGGTTGAATTACTTGTCATGATAGGCCGGGATGTCAATTGCCGGTGTGGTGACGGGAAGTACTATCAAATCTTGCCTCTAGCCGCAAAAAGCCGCTAGCTTTGACATTCTTCCCTGCACACGCACTTCGTCGGAGAGGTGCGTGTGTTTTGTGGTCTGGCCTGTTCTTTCGAGTAAAGGAGTCCCGCCCCGTGCTGCAATCGATGCGGAGCGCCGCGAAATACATCTGGATATTCATCGTCGTGGCCTTCGTCGGCAGCTTCCTGCTGTATGAGACGAGCGGACTTGCCGGCCGTGCTCCAGTGACGACGACCACCTCCATCGCTACTGTCAACGGTGAGGCAATATTCCTCACATCGTGGCAGAACGCGGTGAATTCGCTTGAGCAGCAACAGCAGCAGGAGAGCGGGCGCAGCATCACGCTCGACGAGCGGCAACAACTCGAAGACAGGGCGTTCGAGGACCTGGTCACCGAAGTCCTCCTGCAGCAGGAATACAAGCGTCGTGGCATCACTGTTACTGACGATGAAGTTCTCCAGGCGGCACGACAGTCACCGCCACCACAGTTCATGTACTCTCCGGACCTGCAGACCGATGGCAGGTTCGACCCGGACAAGTATGTCCGCCTGATCTCCAGCCCAATGGCGCGTGAGTCAGGAATGCTGGCCGGGCTTGAGGCCTACTACCGCAACGAAATCCCGAAGCAGAAGCTCTTCGACCAGATCGCCAGTGCAGCCTACGTCTCGGACGAACGTCTGTGGCAGATCTATCGCGACCGACACGACAGTGTCTCGATAAGCTATGTGATGCTTCGGGCCGATGCTGCCACGGATACCGTGGTGACGGTCACGGATCAGGAGATCGCGCAGTTTTATGAGCGCAACAAGACGCGTTACGAACGGCCGGGACGTGCCATCGTGTCACTTCTGACGGTACCCCGTACCGTGACTGCCGCAGATTCCGCCTCCGCAAAGACCAGGGTGGAACAGCTCCGAAGGGAGATCGTAAGCGATGGCGCAAAGTTCGAAGACGTCGCCATCAGGGAGTCCGCCGACTCGGTATCGGGCGCACGAGGCGGTGAACTGGGCAGAGGTGGACGGAACCGCTTCACGCCGAAGTTCGAAGAGGCCGCCTATGCTCTCAGAGTGGGTGAGGTCTCACAGCCCGTGCTCACGCCATTCGGGTGGCACCTCATTCGCGTGGACGAACACAAGGGTGACACACTCGATGTGCGTCACATCCTCGTGACCATAGGCCAGACCGATTCGAGCGCCACCCTCACCGATCGACGGGCCGACTCACTGGCAACGGTCGCTGGCAACCAGGAAGATCCGAAGCAGTTCGACGAAGCCGCGAAAACACTGGGGCTTACTCCCGTTCAGGTTGCGGTCACGGAGAGGGAACCACTCACCTTCGCCGGTCGATACGTACCGAGTGTCAGCGCATGGGCGTTCTCCGGTGTGCGAGCCGGTGAAACCAGCGATCTGTTCGACTCACCGGAGGCATACTACGTGGCGCGCATCGACTCAATCGTGCCCGGAGGACAGCAGGCTCTGAGTGAGGTTAAGGAAGACATCCGTCGTCGCCTCTCACGCGACAAGCGCATCGATAAGCTGGTTCCCGAAGGTGACGCACTTGTGACGGCTGCCAGGGGTGGGACACTCGAAGCCGCCGCAGCAGCTAAGGGTTTGGAAGTGGAGAAGGCCAACCACTTTACCCGTCTCGACGCCGTGGCTGGTCTGGGGCAGTACACCCAGGCCATTGGTGCCTCGTTCGTTGTCCCCGTTGGTCAGATCGGAGGCCCGTTCCGAGCGGCTGATGGAATGGCGGTACTGCGTGTGGACAACCGATCGGAGTCAAATCATGATGCATTTGAGGCGGGCAAGGCTGCTCAACGCACTGAATACATGCAGTCACTAAGACAGCAGCGGGTCGAGGAGTTTCTCCGTAACCTGCGGGAGCACTCGAAGGTCACTGACAAACGTCCGCAGGTTCTGTCTCAGCTTCGCCGCCAATCGGGAGTTTGAGGGGAGGAGTAACGGGACGCAGCACAAACGCAACGAGTCCTCGGGGAAGCATGCTGGTGCATTGAAGGGCATTGAATGTCCAGGAGCTGTCGCTGACGACGGCTCGTGGACATTCAATGCCCTTCCTAATAACAACAGCTGCCAAACGCTGGAAAGCCTCAACGAGCTCAGTTCAGCAGCCGTTTGGGCTCGGGACGTTCCTCTTCGGTAGATTTCTGCTGTACAGGAGTGCCATGCGAGATCTGTGGTTCGCTGCGTGAGGGCTCGGTGATCTGCCGCTGGGCGTCGTTGAGATTACGTTTGAACTCGGTGATCCCCTTGCCGAGCGATCCGGCAATTTCGGGTATGCGCTTCGCTCCGAAGAGCAGAAGCACTATCACGAGAATAATGAGGATCTCGCCGAAGCCGAAGTTTCCGAAGTTCATGATGAGTTGCTCCTAGAAGAGGGACCGCGCAATGAGGTAGGCGATCAATACTCCCAGAAGGCTCAGTAGCGAGACATCCAGGGCGATTGGTCCAATCGCAAACTTCAATATAATCAGATCCACCGGCAGAGGGCCTACTGCTGGCGTCACGCCGGTGGTGAGGAATTCCTTGACTGCACCCGCCGGCAGAAATCTTCGCGCCACCTGTGTCAAGAGGCCGCCAGCCACGAATCCTGCCGTAAGGACAAGGAAGTGGAACCACGGCCGGTACTTGGCGAGTCCACGTCCAGCCATCACCAGCGCCGCTCCATCACATAGGAGATGGAATCGAGCAGCGCCGTCTTCACCGGCCCCTCCGGAAGCACCGAGAGCGATTCCTCAGCCTCCCGCGAGAACCAGTCGGCACGACGGAGTGCATATTCAATTCCGCCATGATCCCGTACGATTCCTACCACTTCGGCTATGGAATCATCTTCGGGTTCGGCTAACGCGAAAAGAGCCTCCACCCTGGCGCGGGCTGCGGTCGGCATCTCACGCAGCGCGGCGATGAGTGGAAGCGTCACCTTGTGTTCCTTGAGATCGAGGCCACTCGGTTTGCCGGTTACCTCCTGCTGACCGGTATAATCGAGCAGATCGTCCGTCACCTGAAACGCCATTCCAAGGCGCTCACCGAAGCGTCTGACGGCAGCCCTGTAGGCAGGCGCACCACACAGCGCCCCGACATCACAGGCAGCCATAAACAAAGCCGCTGTCTTACTGCGAATCAGCGTCTCGTAGTCGTTCTCACTGAAGGCGAGCGCATCATACGCGCTGAGCTGCCGGATCTCGCCCAGCGTCATCTCGTTGGATGCCTGCGTGATGGAGCGCATGGCTTCGAGATCGCCAAGTGCCACCAACTCGCGCAGCGCCCGCAGATAGAGGAAATCGCCCATGATCACCGCTACCTGATGGCTGAAGAGCGAGTTCACGGTCGGCATCCCGCGACGCAGCACAGAATGATCCACCGCATCATCGTGAACCAAGGTTGCAAGATGCATCAGCTCGACAACAGCAGCATATGTCACCGCAGTCCCCGGCGCTCTCCCTTCGATCGAACTCGTAAGCAGGAGCAGTGTGGGACGAAAGAGCTTTCCCTTCATCCCCATGAGATGATCGCGTACATCGCGCACCAATGGCACATCGGCAGCAACGATACGCCACAGCTCTCCTGCCACTTGCGAGAGCTCAGACGCTACCGGTGCCTGTATGTCACGTAATGCTGCCACCAGCGCGGACGGAGTCCGCGTGGAGATCGTCATTGTCCAGCCTGATCGAGTGCCGCCAGGCGCGCGGCAACGTCGCGGAAGTGGGAGTCGGTTACGTACACACGCTGAAAATAACCTCGTGCCTCCACTCTGCGCTGCAGGGCCTCACACGAATGCCCCAGGAGGTACAGCACACCAATGCGCTTCTCATCGTCGAGGCCAGGTTCGTACAGTGCGCGGGAAAGAACGGTGGCCGCAATCTGGTACCGCTCCTGCTCCACAAAACACTGACCAAGCGCCTCATACGCCGGCAGCCGATGCGCACGGCTCCGGAGCGCCTTCTGGAACTCGCCAACCGCGTCATCGAGAAGGCCCATTTCCTTGTACGCAACTCCCAGGTCGTAGTAGCCCTCAAAATCGTCCTCTGCAAGGACTCGTGAGACGCCCGCCTTGAAGTGCTGGAGAAGGGTATCGAAATCAGCCTGCTCATCGCCACTGATGGCTGGCGCCTGCATGCGCATACGCGTCGAAGGCTGCCTGTCATCACGAACCAGCTCACCCAGGTCGACAAAGCTGTCCCCGGCAGCTGACGCCGACGGAAGCGGTGGAGGGGTGGGGGGAGGCGGGGGCGCATACGCTCCCAGTGCTGCCCGCGCTCTGTCATCCCACGGATCAAGTTCCAGTACCCTGGCATAAACCGCATGTGCACGACTTTCCTCACCCAGATACACCAGTGCATCCGCCAGGTCGAGGTACGCCAGCTGAAGGCGATCCCTGTCTTTCAGCCTAACGGCCAGCTCCACACGCTTCTGGTGATATACCACATGGTCCGGAGCCACACGGACCAGCTCATCGACCACCTCTGCCGCTGACTGAATCTCGCCATCGTTCACCAATCCCTGCTGTGCCGTCTCCAGTTCGTGAAGTGCTGCTTCGCGCTCACCAGCCTCAAATAGCGCCTCCGCGAGACGGCGACGAAGCAGCCAGTCGTGGGGGAGCCTGGCCACGGCCGCTCTCATGTTGTCACGGCGTGCCGCGGCAGCAACCGTAGCCTCGGCAGCAACTGCCGCCGTTGGTACAGAAACGAAGGCAGCAGCCACCGGCGTTCGCGACTGAGCTGGCTCTCCGGTATCACGGGCTGGCTCCTCGGGTGTTATCGCCTCGTCGCCGACACCCGTTCCAGTCAACTCACTCGGTTGCCGCTGCGCCTTCCCGGAGACAAGCTCGATTTTTCCGGACAGGCACACTGGCGCACCAGGTTCAGGCGGCTCCCCGATACTCTCTTCGACACCACCATGTAAAGCGTCCGGCTGCTCTATCGCATCAAGATCAAGCAGCTCCCATGCCTCTTCGATCTCGGCTGAACCGTGGGAGATTGAATCCACTGGGCGGCCTCCATCGTCCTCTGCGCCAAACCATACCAAGGGTGTCTGGTGCGAAGCGATGATTCCATCGCTCGCCTCCATCAGCTCCACAGTGAGGTCGGCTGGCTCTTGCTGTTCGAGAGCCACAGCCATGGCGATTCCTTGATCCACCAACGCATCGGCCAGCAACAGGGGTGGCAGTTCTCCCAACTGCACAAAGTCACGCGAATCGAGATGGAAAGACCTCTCGTCTCCCTCACGAACGATCTCCAATGCGCAAGCCTCAGTACCACAGACGCCCCCGACATCCCCCGCACCGTACGACGGCACAGGCAGAATCAAACCGGGCTCATCAGGTCCAGGCCGACCGTATGTGCTCAGCAGTCCGTCGGACACTTCGGTTTCCATTGGCAAGCCATCCCCGACTCCGCTCTCCAATGGTTCCAGAGACTCGCCCGTGGAGGCCGCTGGCTCGATGGTGCCACCATCAGGTGGTTCAAGCGGGGCTGAGTCGACATCGAGAAAAACCAGGTCATCTCCGGGAGTCTCCGACGGGCTCCCCAGTCCGTTCCAAGTAGAAACACCAGAGAACGATTCGTGCAACGGCGTTTCACTAGCAGTCTCGCACGCTCCATCATGTGGCGTGCGAGACTTCAGCTCGTATAACGGCTCCCGCGATGGTCCCCCGTTTCCATCCATCATATTGAGGGAGCACTCGGGCGTGACCTGCGCCAATGCCTTATACGCCACCTCCCCAAAGAGATCAACTACATCGGACTCTACCTCGTTCGGCATCAGAATGCTGATCACAGGTACCTCTTCCTCTGCCGTCAGCAGCGGTTCCTGACTCAGCGTGACCAGTGCGGCACCAACCGAAACTTCATTAACATCAACCGACTCTGGCTCCACAGCGAAAGAAGGCGGGAGCAGACCATCGATGGGTGATTGACATTCCGTCAGCGGCACCACTTCCGCGACGAACTCCGGAACAATCACCTCCAGGCCGTCCATTGCCACCGTAGGTATATCCTCCGATTCAGAGGATATCTCAGCAGAGGGCTGGGGCTGCAGCGGCAGAGAGCCCGCCTCCACAGTGTCACTGACTCCCGGAGTGCTCGCAGCGAAGTCAGCAAGCCCTTCATCGGGCCACGAGGTGTCCAGGAACGGCAGTGCGCCAACACCTGCTTCCTCCGCAGCCGGCTTGTTGGAGTCCACGCGCTGCGCACTTGCCGATGGGGTGGGGACCCGTGTTGCCATGATCGGCGTCCGCAACTTGGGATCACCGTAGTCAACCTCGAGAAAGATCAGATCGGAGCTGCCTGGCTCGCGCGTTATCGTTCCGTAGTCCGAACCAACGAGGCCCTTGCTGGTCGCATCAGGTGCTTCTGCTACTGGCCGTCTCGGCAGCACGATCCCCGTCTGAGCGGCCCAGGCCTCAACCAGCCCACCGACCTCCGCCAGGTCCGGATTGATTCCGACGATCTCCGCGAGCGTGCGCATCGCCTCGTCGGTGCGCCCCTCCTGCCGCATGCGGGTTGCGTATTCGAGAAAATTCCTCGTCGCATCGCCCCTCAGCCCCTTGAGTGTGCAGATCCTGCCCAGCGTGAGATAAACGCTGCCTCGACCGGGAGCATTGCGCAGTATCTTGTTACAGAGCGCAATCGCATTGTTGATGAGTCCCGCTCCTGTGTAATGCTCTACCGCACGCTCGTAGTAGATGATCGCGTCGGGTACACGGCCCTGTCTCAACGCGAGGTCACCGACCTTGTTGAGGAGTGCAACATCAACATCCTCACCCGCGGCCTCGCTTTCCTCGATCGCCCTGACGTAAGAGGCGATCGCCCGGTCGATCTGCTTCAACTGTTCGAACTCGACCGCCCTCTTCCTGTGCTTTGCAGCTGTGGACATGCGGTCGAGTGAGACTCCGGGAGACGAAAGAGGCGCCCTCAAGTCGGGCGCCGATGGTTGAGGAAAAGGCTACATCGAATAGACACACAACCAGCGACAAAGGGTACACTGCAGACTGTCACTGAGGCTGCAGTGTCATCACGGAATCGGCATGCCCCAATGATTGCCTGCCAGACCGCCAGTACAATTGCTCAGTGCTGCGGATGACAAGCGCGACCACGTACCCACGATCCAACACAAAGACGCTCGCCGAACCAGTAAGGCAACGCACGAAAATCGTCGACATCGTGAATGGCAATGTCCGCTCTGAACCACGGGGAGAGCTGTCCGGTCTCTGCCGCGAGCCCAAGCGCGGCCGCTCCGTTCGCCGTTGCGGCGATCCATGTCTCACTCGCTGACATAAGCAGTTCACTGATGGCTAGCGTCATGACCAGCGGAAACGAGGTAAGTGGCGATGATCCCGGATTGAAATCCGAGGCAATCGCCACGGCTGCTCCGGCCTCAATGAGTTTTCTCGCCGGTGCCTGCCTACCCGTCCCCAGAAAGAGCATCGTAGCCGGCAGCACCGTTGCGATCGTGTTGCTCGCGCCGAGCGCAGCAATGCCTTCGGGGGATACGGCTGCCAGATGATCAGCACTCACCGCTCCGATCTCCGCCGCCAGCCTTGCAGCGCCTCCGTCACGCAGTTCGTCGGCATGAAGCTTGATTCCAAGTCCCGCCTTCTGTCCGTACCCAAGCAGCCACCGTGCTTCGTCAGCAGTGAACACACCTGGTTCACAGAAGATATCCACAAACCGCGCAAGCGAACTGGTCGCAACCTCGGGGAACAATTCATGCGCCAGCAGCTCCAGCCACTCTTTTCGTCCGTTGGGAATATCGCGGAACTCAAGGGGTATTTCGTGGGCCCCGAGACACGTCGCAACGATGTCGAGCGGTTGCGATGCTGAGAGCCGCTGAATGACGCGGAGCGTGCGGAGCTCATCGGCAACCGTAAGCCCATAGCCGGACTTGATCTCCAACGTCGTCACACCACCGGAGGCGAGGCGCGAAAGGCGCGGAAGGGCAAGCTCATACAGTTCGTCATTGCTGCGGCTGCGCAGATCACGCACGGAACTATGAATGCCGCCACCGCGACGTGCGATCTCCATATAGGGAACACCAGTGGCACGAAGTTCATGTTCCGCAAATCTGGCAGCACCAAAAACGGCATGCGTGTGCGAGTCAACGAACCCGGGCGCCAGCAGGCGGCGATTGCAGTCTATCTCCTGGGCATCGGGAAAGGATCGCCGCAATTCATCGTCACTCCCTACCGCAACGACTCTCTCCCGCTGCATTGCCACG
>CAYSKN010000127.1:0-9508 GCA_964431565.1 uncultured Gemmatimonas sp. | reverse complement strand
ATCGGAGCGGACCGCTCTTCGCTTGATGAGTTCGTGATGCGCCTTGCTGCTTATGCAAGCAGGCAGCAGAAGCAATGTCTCCGGACTTTGCAGAAGCGACAGATCGCCGTACTTGCTACAACCTCCGTCTTGCTCCAATCCTGCTCGCCACCCCGCTCCGAAGCCAGCACCCTCCATACCCTGTGCAGTTCAGTTGACGGAACCGAAAAACGCGAGGCGATTGTATCGCCGAACCTGACCTCCTGCCGGCGTCAGGACTTCACTGGGACCACCGCCGCGCGTACCGTCGAAGCGCATACCCTCGAAGAGACTCTGGGTCGATGCATTGCTGTAGCGCATGTCGTTGCGATCTACGACCATCTGTCCATCTATCCACGCCTGCCAAACACCATCGGACTTGCCGGGTGTGTTCATCACTACATAGAACTCGACGGTCTGCCAGACACCCTTTCTGAGCTTCGCCTGAGGCTGATATATCCGACCGAGGCCGATCTGTGCATCAACGCCCAAGGAAAAAGTGGCTCCCCTGGCGCTCTCGCTGCCGGTAAGGAACCATTCAAAGCATGTTGAACCAGTGGGCTGTCCATTGGTAACAACAATGGGATAGAAGAACTTCTCACCGTTCGTATGCACCGAGTAGTCGGGAGACACCCACATCGACAGTGCGAAGTACATCCGGCGATACGGGCCGCCATTTGCCCAGATCTTGGCACCCCCTTCCCCATTCCCCGCATCGTTGCCGCCATAGTACGTCTCGAATGCTGCATTGCCCCACGGCGCGCCACTCACCGTCACGTTGCGACCGTTCCAGACGTAGGCCAGACCATCACTGTTGACACGCTCGCCGGACAGCATGTTACCGAAACGTGAGTCAAGAACGAACTGCAGCCCCACCCCGCCTGGAAGGTGATCGGCAAAGCCGTTCAATGACACGCCACCAGTTCCCGACCCGGAGGAATTGCCAGCGGTTACCGTCACAAGCGCCGTATCCCGCACCGTACCGCCGTTGTGTGCCACGACCACCCTGTAAGTGCCTGCACTGGCCGGTGCCACATAGTTGCCGGACGCCGACACGCTGCCCCCTGTGGCAGACCATGTCACAGGTGGTACGTCGGTCGCTCCGGTGCTCCAGTTGGCGCTCACGCTGAACTGTTGGCTTGAACCGGACTCCAGTGTCACAGTCTTTGGACTTACCGTCAGCTTCTGCAACTGCGCCGGTGCACTCACGCGCACCTGGGCCGTATCAGCCAGACCGCAGGAACAGTTCGCTATCACCATGAAGGTGCCGGCGATTGAGCCAGCTGTGAACAGGCCGTTGCCAGTAATGGTGCCTCCGGTGGCTGAGTAGGTCACGCTGACAGCGCGAGTGGCGCCGTCAGACCAGGTGGCTGTGGTACTAAACTGCCGTGTGCCACCGGGCACAAGAACTACGCCGGTTGCCGGGTTGAGTGTGAAACCGGTGACTACCGGTGTCGGTGTACCACCTCCTCCACCCGAGCCAGGACCCGACGAGCCGCTCGCCTGAACCACCACTCTCGCAGTGTCCCACACCGCCCCCCCGTCGTACACAGCTGCCACCATGTAGGTGCCGGGGCGTGAGGGTGCCAAGTACGTGCCGGACTGAGAAATGGTGCCGCCGTCGGTAACCCACTGTACCGACGGCACGTTGGTTGCGCCCGTATTCCACCTGGCCGTCAGAGTAAACCGCTGTGACGCCGAAGTCTGTATTATGACCAGCTTCGGACCAACCGTCAGGCTCTGCAATTGTGGAGCAGTGGCGGCCACCTGGACCTGGGCGGTATCCGATAAGCCGCAGGAGCATTTGGCAATCACCCTGAAAGTACCGGCATCAGATCCGGCAGTGAAAATGCCATTTGGAGTAATCGATCCACCGGTGGCTGCGTAGCTCACCGTCACAGCATGCCCCACACCGTCTGACCAAGTCACCGCGGTGCTGAACTGACGTGTCTGTCCTGGCGTCAGAACGCTTCCGGTTGCTGGATTGAGTTTGAATTCTGTTACCACGGCCACGGGGGGGGGACCTGTCTGCCGCGCCACGGTGACGACAGCAGTATCGGCAACAGTACCGCCGGCTGCCGACACAATGACCCGATAGGTTCCCTCCCTCGTCGGGGCTACGTACAAGCCGGCTGCCGAGATGCCGCCGTCCGTTGCGGTCCAGGCTAGCGCAGGAAGGTCAGTTTCGCCCGAACTCCACACAGCAGCGGCAAGGAACTGCAGCGGTGCCGATGGTTGGAGCGTGATCGCCTTGGGGTCGATGGTCAGCTTCTCCAGCCGAGCGGGCACATTCACGCGCACATGCGCGCTGTCAGAAAGTCCACATGCACATGTTGCAATCACCAGGAAGTCACCGGCACCCTGACCGGCGGTATAGAGTCCGTTCTGTGTGACGGCACCACCCGTAGCCGTGTACCCCACGGCAACGTTACGCTGTGTCCCGTCCGACCATGTTGCCACTGCCGTGAACTGCAGTGTACTTCCTGGAGACAGAACAACACCACTGGCAGGAGTCAGTTCGAATCTGACGATGTCCGGAGCATCAGTGGTTACCGCTACGGAAAACCGCTGGCTAACACCCGATGCTATGGCAGTGATCGTCGCCGAACCGGTGCGGTATGCGCGCACCGTACCGGAGGAGTTCACCGCGACTATTTTCGAATTACTGCTCTGCCAGGACAGGTTCCGCGACCGGCGGAGCACAGGTGAAGGTTGAAGAGTCAGACTCTCACCCACCCGCATCCGGAGCGAGCTGGCCCAGGTAGCGGCAGCGTAGGACGCTGTGGGTTCGCTGCCATCGGCCATGGTGACAGATGGAGCCAATGGTACATCGCGGCTGCACGCCGCCAGAATGGCGAGCGCACTGGTGACGATCCAGCGTAAGTACTTGCGGTGCATGGGAGCCCTCCAACAGGTCCATTTTTCGGCGCCCCGGCTGGCATGGCACCCTGGTATTGGTTGCTTTAGCCCCGTGGGTTTGCGTCCCCGATTTTCATCGGGTTTGCCTTTGTCGTTCCTATGAGCCTGATTCTGCGGGCCGACACTCTTCGTCGATTGGACTGCGCCACAGACTCGCTTGGGTGACGACGTCAATTCTACACTGTAACCGCGCGCCTCAAGACAAAACGTGATATGGATCGCATTCCATCCTGTTTTTCATTTTGCTGCTGTGCCCCGACGCACATCGTGATGCAATTGGCTCTGACAATGACGTGATCTGACGGTCTCTGTCGCGCCGGATCCATCGCAACAGAGCGTGCGGAATCCTGGTTTCGCAACCAGCGCATCCAACCCTCACCGAAGCACGATCGCCCACAGGTCAATCAGCTCAGCGATACGCCTGAACGCAATGCGGGTTGCGCCATCACCGAGCCCATACGGATCTCTCACCATCCGCTCAGCATCACCGCGAGATGGTCCATCTGCGGCTGTTGCGTCACCAATAAGGAAGACCCTGTCGGACAACCGCGGCCAGTGAGCCATCACGTTTGCTTCATTGGCCCGATCCATGCACAGAAGCAGAGCGTTCCGCCCGGGATCGATACCGCTGAGTGGCCTGGCCCTATGAGCTGCTAGTGAGTAGCCCATTTCCTCCGCCACCAGCATCGCCGACTGCTGTGCCGGTCGTCCCGGCGCGGCATGCGTGCCAGCCCCCGTCAGCCTCCTGGCCATGCCGATATGATTGGCCCGGGCATAGGCGAGAGCGAACGCGCTGCGCATAATGTTCCCGTGACAGATGAATACCACCGTCTCGGGATGTCCGGCGATGACTGCATCCAGCCGCCTGAGGCGGGTTGAAGTCCTCTCGAGTAATCGACTCACCGCCGGTCCACGAGACGCCATCGGAAGACGCCTCAGCAGACCCAGGGCAGGCCGCAGTCCCTTAAGCAGACTCATGTTCGTCCCTCCACTTCCGTCGTGTATGCACCACACTGGTGCTCGCCCTTCCCGCCATCCATTGCAGTGCGCTTCGGATGTCACCAACCATCACGGGATCAGTTGCCGAGCCGTCTGATTGACAACACTATCCACGGTGGCACGGGCTGGCCGTCGGGAGACCTCAGTCCGATTAGCTGTCCGCCATTGGACGATCCTACCAGCAACATCCTGAATGCCCCGAAGGCAGCAAGCTGGCTCGCGTCGCTGCGAAAGTCTCCGAAACTGCGCTGAGCGACCACTGGCTTCCCACCGTAGACTTCAGGAAGCAGCTCTCCCAGTCCACGCATCATGTCGCTCAGATCCCAACTGGCGACGTGTCTCGCTTGTTGGCCTTCCATGTACGCACCCCGAAGCCACTGTTGCCATCCCAGCACGATATCCTCCGGGGTTGCGTTGGTCATCGCTGTAAGGGCCTCGATACCCCGACCCGCACCGCCAGAAACCAGCCGCCTGAGCCAGTCCGATTCATTGTCAGCATAATGGTCGAGAATCCACCGCACCAGCGACCAGCCACTGGCGTAGAAACTGTCGTCGCCCTCGTCCATTGCGCCCAGAGGTGACAGACTGTCAGCACGCCTGAGATACCGCTGCAGCGCCGTGAAATGCTTCCACATGATGAGCGGACGGTCATCGCACTGGAGCAGCTCACATTGCACGCTGCCGGAAAATCCTAGTTCGCCTTTCCAGCGACCACCGCCGTTGAAGGTGCGCGCATACAGTTCCTCAGCCACCCGGGCGGTTGCTTCCTCCAACCACAGCTCATCAAACATGAGCCCGCGCGATAATCGTCCTGCGAAGCTTGCAAGGTGCTTGGCTTCGTGCACAACCGTTGCCCGCATGCTGCGTGTCCATTCCTCCGGCGTCTCCCATCGCGTGGCTGCACGCAGGTAAATCACCTCATCCTGACTGCTGGCTGCGAAGGTTGCACGCGGATAGAAATTGCACGCGTTGACATAGCCGGATGTGCCGGGGGCCGAGTCGTTGACGAAACGCGTAACCAGTATCGTTACACGTCCGTCACCCCCCATGAGGGCGTTCATTGCCAGGGGATCACCAACATTCTCCGCCAGAAGCGGATACATCACGCCGTCAAACTCACGGCCCAGCTGGCGATAGCTCGAATCCATCGTGCCGGCATGCGGAGCGGCCAGGTCCTCCAGCATGATTGACCTGCTGCCGGCATATGTCACTCGTGCCTTCACGGTGCTGCCACTCCTGCAGCTGCCCAGGAGCATTGACATCTGAAGCGTATCACCAACAGCTGGCGTCCTCGTCAACGCAGAACGCGGAGTTTGCGTCCCATGGCCAACCCGCCACTGGATTGCCGGGCTTCCCGATGCGATGGCAATTCGCATCTGCTGAGCAAGCATGGAGGCATGGCTGGCATCCATCGACCCGACGTCCCCGGATGGCACGAGTGAGGCTTTCCCGAGGACGGCCTCGGCCGCATCCTGGCCTCGACTCGCGGCCGGACGCGAGGTCATGGTACTAACAACGCCTGCCACTGCACCCAGTCCGGTACCATTAAGCACGAACGACACAACATCCTGCAGCGAACTGCCGTGGTTAAGTACGGTGATTTCATAGGTGCCCTTCTCACCCGCCATCAATTCGGGGAGTTCGATACACCCTGCGCTTAGTGCATCCAGCAGCACCGCCGGCCCTCCCGGCTGGGCAACGATTCGCGCCGCATGTCTTACCGGAACCCGAAATGTCTGCGTGGATTCCCTGACCCGTATCGTGACCTCCTCGATGCTCACCTGGTCGCAAGTTGGCAGCACCCTTGGAAGCTGCAGCACCATACGGTTGGCCGAGGCTGCCACAACACTGAGCTCGACTCCCCCGAGGCTCACACTCACCTGGCTCGGCTCAGTTGGCATACCCTCTCCCTCAATCGTCATTGCCGCACCAACGACGAGAGTATCCGGCGCAAGGCGCATGACCCTGATGGTTGCCGGCCTGTATCCCGGCACGGTCCCTTCAGGAAACGGCATGACTGGACCCGTAGTATCTCCACTGTGGCACCCTTGCGACAGCGAGAGGATGCACGCCACAACCAGTTTCATGCCAGATCTTTCGGCACGGCGGGACCAGGTGCGGCAAGTTGTTGTTTGAATGGAAGTTGGCATTAGGTCCGGTGGACACCCTAGCGTTGATCACCTCACTCGCCACAGAAGGAGAGCAACCGCCATGCCGAACTCTGCCATACTGCCTCCCGAGTACTGCGTAAACTCGCCACGCTTCTAATTCGGTGTGTCTCTTGGTAAATCCCTTGTTCCCTCAGTTCACCTCCAGTTGGTCCTCCAATGACAACCCATCACGCAGACCAGCCCGTTTCGCCTCTCACCATCCTGTCCGAGGAGGAGGAGCTCTTCCGGACCGCGGTTGCCGGCCTCGCCGAAACCGATGTACGGCCGCGTGTGCAGGCAATGGAAGCGAATGGCAAGGTCGATCCGGCTCTCACCGCCAAGTTCTTCGAGCTCGGTCTTATGGGGATCGAGCTTCCGGAAGAAGTGGGAGGAGCAAGCGGCTCGCTCATGATGGTCACACTCGCGGTCGAGGAATTGAGCAAGGTCGATGCGTCTGCCGCCATCCAGGTCGACGTTCAGAATACCCTGGTCAACTATCCGCTCAACCGCTATGGAAGCCCAGAGCAGCGCTTACGCATCCTCCCGCGTATGACCTCTGGTACGCTAGGCGCCTATGCGCTCTCCGAACCGGGATCGGGTTCAGACGCTTTTGGGCTGTCCACAATCGCCCATCGAGCTGATGGCGGCTGGGTCCTCAATGGTGCAAAGGCCTGGATCACCAACGGTGGGGAAGCAGAGGTGTTCGTAGTCTTTGCCAATGCGAAACCCGAGGCTGGGTACAAGGGAATTACTGCGTTCATTGTGGAACGTGATATGCAAGGCTTCACCATTGGCAGAAAGGAGGACAAGCTGGGTATCCGTGCGTCGAGCACTACGGCACTGCACCTGGAAAACGTGTTTGTGCCCGACTCGAATGTGCTCGGCGAGGTGGGCACCGGATACAGAATTGCCATCGAGACACTGAATGAGGGCCGTATCGGCATCGGTGCGCAGATGATTGGGGTTGCGCAGGGAGCCTTGCACGCTACCACGGCATATCTGAGGGAACGTAAACAGTTCGGGAAAGCACTGGCCGACTTTCAAGGGATCCAGTTTCAGGTCGCACAGGCAGCTACGGAGCTGGAAGCCGCGCGGCTACTGGTCTACAACGCTGCACGTCTCAAGGACGCCGGCCATGACATTGCGCGTGAGGGTGCCATGGCCAAGCTCTATGCCTCGCAGATGTGTGAACGGGTCACATCACTCTGCGTGGAACTGTTCGGCGGCTACGGCTACACACGGGAATACCCTGTCGAGAAGTTCTATCGTGACGCCAAGATCGGATCTATCTATGAGGGCACGAGCAATATGCAGCTTCAGACGATCGCAAAGGCCGTTCTGCGGTGATCACTGCACATGTAGCGACGTCCCTGCATACATGCAGACGGGAATGAGAAGACCCGACGGCGTCATCCTGCCGTCGATGTAACCAACGAAAGCATCAGCGATGCTCATTCGCCGCGCTCGGGATGTTGACAGCGACCTCCTGCAGACTTATTCGCGTGTGGCATGGGACAATCCAGACTCGGCGGATTATCTCAACTGGCGCTATCGCGTGTGCGTGGTGCTCGATGGCGTGGTGGCTATCTCTGGTGATGCATGTGTTGCATCAATGTTCGCCCTTCGGCGAAGCTATCAGACTCGAAGCGGAGCCATTGACTGCCTGGAACCACTCGAGTGGTATGCGGCGCCGGAATTTCGTGCGCTGGGAGCTGGGCTTCGTGTTGTCAGGCAGCTCATGAGAGACGGGCGCCCGCTGATATCACTCGGCGGCACAACTGTGGCGCGTGAACTGATGAAGAAACTGCAGTGGTCACAGGAGGGTGTCGCGGCGCGATACATTCTTCCTCTGCGTGGCCGGTTTCTCCGCCATCGAGGTCACGGTGTAATGACGTCCGCGGCATTCGAGGCAGCCTTCCGGTACTACTATTCTCCTTCGCGTACCAGGCACAACGTCTTCACGACCGAGCGCGTCGAGTCCTTTCCGACCGAGGCAGGGACGCTGGTTGCTGAACAAGCACGGTTTGCGTTGGCACCTGTTCCTGAAGACCAGGCCACATCATGGCTCTTCTCCGCACCTCCACTGGTCGGACAGTACCAACGTTTCCTGTTTCGCCGCAACGATATTATTGCGGGCTGGGCATTAACACGCGTTTACCGAGAGAGCAGCACAAGGTTCGGCAGCATACTGCACCTCTTTCTCGCAGATAGCGAAACTCAGTGGTACCAGGAAGCAGTCACCCAGGTGAGTGCGGCCCTCATGGATCAGAGCGTCGATGCCATTACAGCAATCACGAGTTGTCCCGAAACGATTGTCGCTCTCAGAAAGGCCAGATTCCGGCTTGACGATACGTTGCCTGTTCTCGTGTGGTGGGGGGATACTCCAAGACATGACGGGCCTGTTCTGGCGACAGGTATTCATGCGGACTACTCTTTTTTCCCTCTCGCGAGCAGTACCACGTAACCACGGCAGTCGTCGAAAACAGAGGCAACGGCCCGAAGCCGGATATTGCAGTCCCCGGCTGCTCGCTTCAGCCAGAATACCACGCATCGTCCCATACTCGTTTGCTGATGCCTGAGAGTACCATCGCACAGCCAATTCACAACCTCCCTGCGTTTCATCCGAATGCTGCTCATCTCCTCTGGGCTGCGGCGGAACTCAGACCGAGCTCCTTGGCCATCGTTGATGGCGATTCATCAGTCACCTTCGAGGAATTGAGAGACCTCGCACGGGGTGCTTCTGCCATTCTCCATGCTCACGGGGCAGGACCCGGCGATCGCGTCGGCATTCTCCTGGATCGTGGCGCACAAGCCGCCGCCGCATATTTCGGAGCACTCGCGGTTGGCGCAATCGCCATCAACATCAATGAGACGCTGCGGGCCCGACAGGTGGAGCACGTGCTGTCCCACTCGGATACCAAGGTGTTACTCTCTTCAAAGGAGGCGCTTGATCGCCTGGGACGCCCACTCGAAGGCGGTACTCGCGTTGAAACGACCCTGATTAGTCCGGTACATGACGCGATCTCTCCTTTGCAGCGGACGGGACAGGACCCGGCCCAGATCATCTACACCTCCGGCTCCACAGGGCTACCAAAGGGGGTCCTGATCTCGCACGGCAATCTGTGGTCTGGCGCAATGGCTGTCGCCGCCTACACGCGGCTGGTCAAGAGTGATCGTATCGCCAGTCTGCTGCCGTTCAGTTTCGACTACGGCCTCAATCAGCTGCTCACCAGTGTGCTGGCAGGCGCAACACTCGTGGTGGAACACTCACCGCTTGCCACCACGATAGTCTCGACGCTTCGAAAGCAGGCCATCACCGTACTGCCTTGTGTCCCGCCTCTGTGGCTGCAACTGCTCGCAGCGACGCCATTTCGCTCAGACCTACCGGCACTGCGTGTCCTGACGAATACCGGCGGACACCT
>CAYSKN010000126.1:0-9568 GCA_964431565.1 uncultured Gemmatimonas sp. | reverse complement strand
AGTGCCACGTACTCATCCACTTCGCTCTCCAGCGCCATGGCAAGGCGGGAAGCTGGTGGCCGCACACTCCCGACAGTAGTGGATGCAAGTCCATAAGAGGCAGCCGCTATGCGGCGTACCTCGACGCTCTTATCCTCGATCAGATCATGTAGTCCGGCCAGTGCACGCGGAGTGCCGAGACGCATAAGAGAACGCGCCACGGCGATCCGTATGCGCTCATCTTCATTCCGGGTCAATGGCAGCATAGCCACATCGGCTTGCTCAGTCCCCATCTCACCGAGCAGCGCAACGGCATTGCGAACAACAAACCAGCGTTCGTCACGCAACAGATCGAAGAGCACTGCCGCCCCCAGGTCAAGCGAGACTATGCAGTCGAAGCGGACGCGTCGCTCCAGCGCATCATCAGCCTGCATGAGCTGATGAACCAGGACGTCGATTGCAGCCTCTCCGGCACGGGCAAAGAGTGCCAGAAGAACGCGACGGGTCGGTGCATACGACAACCTCTCGCCCAGTAACCTCAGAGACTCATCATGCTGCAGACGGCGAAGGAGGCGCTCGAGCGTAAGCCTGCTGCCACCCGCTCCCACGTTCTGGATCTGTGTAACGCACGCGATGGCGATCCACTCAAGTACCCGGGAATCACGCCGCGACTCGGCGTCGGCAATTACCAGCATCAGTTGATCTGTCGCATGCCTGGCCGCCTCATCACTGCGTGCAGCCGCGAGTCTCGCCAGGGCGGCTGCAGCCGACAACGTAGTCATGTCTTCGGGCAAGGCCGCACTGACGGCAGCAATGCTTTCTGCGGGAGTGGCGCGAGATTCGACGGACCCGCTGTCTGCCCGCGTCACCATCACACTCCATGAACGCAACAGCTCATCAGACTGCGAAGCAGCATCCATGGCGCTCAGTGTCGTCGGGGTTATACTCGGGACCGATCTGGTGCCGCCATCACCCCTCAACGATGCCAGCAGAGTCCCCAGTGTGAACAGCTCCGCAGGTGCGGCACCCTGTCGCACTGTTATACTGCCGACTCCGGACGTCATACAGCGACTCAGAAGCCCTGCAAGAAGTGCGTCATGACTTACAAGACTGCGATCCACTGCCTCACCTGCCAGTACGATCTGGCCATCGACGATCCTGCACAGCAGTGGACCCTCACGAACACGCGCAGCACACGTTCTAAGCGCATCCTGGACTGCGCCTCGTCCGACCTGGTCCGCCATATCGGATTCGCCAGAGGCTTCAATGCGTTCGACGAGCAACGCCAGAGCTCGCGCGGCACCGCGCATGGCAGTGCCATCCGGAAGGATCCGAATGGCGTCACTGCCTACCAACGGCAGGGATGGCGTGGATCGACGATAGCCGAAAGGTGATACCACTGAAACTCAGGCGGCCGGCAACACCGCGAAGTGGTCAGGGCAGCAATGCCGATGCAGCATTGCAGATCGAAAAACCATGATCACGAGCTGATGTTAGAAGGTGACGATGCCACAGCAAGCGGGCGATCCATACAAACGGGAAGGTATTCCCATTTCACCGTGTTTGCCTGTTCTCTGCAACGCCCTGCTAGCTTCAGGGGAGCGTACTCATGACTTCCCCCAGGTACTGGTTGTCACAACTCTGTGCACGACTCCCCGACCTCCCGTCAAGCCCCGCCTCCCCTTGCCTGTCTCAACTTCCACATCGCTCTACTATCGCGTGGACGGCCCCGTGGATGCCAGTCCGCTGTTGCTGCTGCATGGTGGGCCAGGGGCACATCACGACTACCTCTACCCGCAGATGCTCGACCTGGCCAGCGACCATCGTATCTACACTTACGATCAGCGCGGCGGAGGACAGTCGAGAACAGATGACCCAACGCCGATCACATGGGAAACACATGTCGACGAACTGGGCATGCTTATCGACGAATTCGGACTGAGCCAGCCGACTTTGGTCGGTTACTCGTGGGGTGCCCTGCTCGCGATGCTGTACGCGATAAGTGCCACGCGAAATTCGGTCCTACCCACGCCCGCCCGGCTGATCCTCATTTCACCAGCCCCCATCACCCGTGCCTGGCGAAGTCAGTTCGAGGAAACACTCACCCTGCGCAGCAGGGATGACCGGATCCAGGCCATGCGTGCGAGCCTCGCAGTCTCGGGACTCCGGGAACGGAATCCGGTCGCCTATCGCCAGCGAAGTTTCGAGCTGAGCGTGGCTGGTTACTTCCACGACCCCGCAAAGGCTGTGGCACTCACGCCCTTCCGGGTGATAGGCAGGATTCAACAATCCGTCTGGGACAGTCTTGGCGACTTCGATTTGCGCAAGGATCTTTGTGCCATCCACTGCCCTGCACTCGTCGTTCACGGGGACGCTGACCCGATACCACTCGAGTCTGCCCGTACCGCAGCGGAAAGTCTCGGAGCCAGGCTCGTGATCCTCCATGCCTGTGGTCATGTGCCTTACGTGGAACAGCCGGAGGCCTTGTTCGCGGCCGTACGAACCTTCCTGAGCGAAACCGAAGCACTAATCTCCAAGTAACAACCCTTGGCAGGTGCCCGCATGACATCACCTGGCCCCGTCCACCAGGTCCTGCTTGACACAATAGCCGAAGACGGCCGGAAGATTCGCATCACCCTTCACACGGTCGCCGATGGGATCGAGTACGTGGGCCGTCTGTTCTTCGCTGACAGCGACTGGACCAACAACGGCATCCCCGACAGAGGAGTCATACCCGGTCGCACGGCCGATGATGTCCTAGCACGAGCACGTGGCCTTTCACTCGACGAGTTGCGCCTGCGCTACCGACGGGCAAACGCGGAGAAGCGGCGGTATCACGCCCTGCGCGGGGTGACACTTGAGTTGCTGGCCAAGGTTCGCTACCAGAACAGGGTTGCCGTGAGTATCCGAAAAGGACTCCTGGAGCCCGCAGCGGGCCAGCATGAGCTGGAATCTACGGAGGAAGAAATGATCGCCCTTGTCAGACAGATGAAAAATGTCGCAGGAGTGGAGAGCTGACTTACCTTTCTTCATCATGGCACGTTTCGGCAGCAGGCAGCCAAGGCAGCCTCTCGCGGTGAAAAGACCGGGCAAAGCAGAGAGAGGAGAATGCACCACCGCGAAAACTCCATCAGTCAAGTCCAGGACGCGCCGCCAGCTCAGGGCATCGGGCCAGAAGCCTTCGCAGCGGGCGGCTCCGGTGGCCCGAAGTCCCAGAACGAAGGCGGCAAAGCAGAAGTTGGCCGCACTCATGCTCGAGCGGCTGAGCAACGAGTATCCTGAGGCACACTGTGAACTCGATCATGTAGACGCCTATGAGCTGCTGTGCGCCACCATACTGTCTGCTCAGTGCACGGATGCGCGGGTGAACATGGTGACACCGCAACTGTTCAAGCGCTACCCCGAACCCGGCCGACTGGCCGATGCCACAGCAGAGGACGTGGAGGAGATCGTCCACGCGACCGGCTTCTACAGGGCGAAGGCCCGGAATCTCATCGGAATGGCGAGAGCGCTTGTGCGTGACCACAACGGCAGCGTTCCGCGTACCGTGAACTCATTGGTGAAACTGCCCGGCGTGGGCCGAAAGACCGCAAATGTCATACTGGGCGTAGCCTTCGGTATCAACGAAGGGATCGTTGTGGACACGCACGTTCAGCGCGTAGTTCGCCGCCTGGGTCTTACCAGAGAGCCGGATCCGGTTGGAATCGAACAGGAACTGATGCCACTGTTCCCGCGTGAATCGTGGACGCTGCTCAGCCATTTGCTCATCTGGCATGGCCGACGTGTCTGCCATGCGCGCAAACCAGCCTGTGAGAATTGCATTCTGGTCGATGTCTGTCCGAGTGCATACATCGACGCCTGACGGGTTATCGGATACCTTCAGAATGGTTCAACCGACAAGCCCGATCCTTCAACCTTCGAGAATCCCGTGGCACGAATTGCAACGATAGAAACCAATAAGGGAACTATGGTGGCCGATCTGTACGATGGTGAGGCACCGAAGACCGTCGAGAACTTCGAGAAGCTGGCCAATTCGGGTTATTACGACGGCGTGAAGTTCCACCGCGTGATAGCCGATTTTGTTGTGCAGGGTGGAGACCCACTATCGCGCGACCTGCCCGCAGGCGACCGCCGCATCGGTACAGGCGGACCTGGGTGGCAGATCCCCTGCGAAACTGCCGGCAACGAGCACACCCACAAAGTGGGTGCCTTGTCCATGGCTCACGCCGGACGCAATACCGGCGGGAGTCAGTTCTTCATGGTGCTCAGTGAAGCCAACACGAAGCATCTGAACGGGGTTCATACAGTATTCGGGCAGATAACCGGGGGACTGGAGGTCCTGCCGACGATCGTGCAGAATGATCACATGGTTTCGGTCCGGGTGACCGGGACAGACTGAACTTTTCTTCAACTCCTCCGGACCATGGCTGGACATGACAGGCAGATAGCACCTCGTACCGACCTGATGGCGGGCTACCTCGGGCTCATTGGGGGCGCGATCTTCATTTTTTCTATCCTGTATGGGATCGTTGCCTTGACGAACGCGAAGTATGCGAATCATTCCGGCGAGGCCAAGGCGACCAGCGCCGTGAGCTTCGGCACATCAATGTTCGTCTGATCGGCCAGAAAGTATCGGTTCGACCTGGGTGGGCTTGGTTTTGCCGGGTCCGCCCTCTTTCGCGGACAACTGGCAGAACCCTTGTGGGCGGACCACAACGCATCTGACGCCCCTTGCATTCGAAACTCCAGTAATTTTTATTCGTATTCAGACTGACCAGTCAGTCAGTAATTGCTTTTACGGTTACAGTGACAGCTGAAAACGAGACCGCAGCGGCAGCACCGCGCCGGCGTGCACCGGAAGAACGACCACAACAGATCCTGGACGCCGCCTTCCACGAATTCGTGGAGCACGGCCTGGCAGGTGCACGTTTGGACGACATTGCCAGACGCGCCCAAGTCGCCAAGGGCACCATCTACCTCTACTTCCCCAATAAGGAAGCCCTGTTCAGGGAAATGGTACGTATGGAAATCATCGATGCACTTGCTGTCGCTGAAGCGACGCAAAGGGAGCATCAAAGCGACAGTGCAGAGTCACGCCTGTCCGCTCTGGCAAGCCGGTGGTGGCGTTTCCTGAGAACCGGCAGGGTCATCGCGATTCATCGGCTCGTCCATGCTGAACTCGCCAACTTCCCCGATCTCATGGCTTTCTATGCTGACGAAGTCATTGTAAGAGGTCGCCGCCTCGTCACTGAAATCATCAGCCAGGGTGTGGCTGCAGGTGAGTTCAGGCAGCTCGATCCGCAGATTGCGGCCCGGATGTACTCGGCTATCTGGCTCCAGCACAGCACATGGTGCTCAAACCCGGCAATCCAGCCGCAGCTCGGAACCGACGGCCAGGTCCTCAACGAGATGCTCTCGTTCTATCTGCACGCCCTCAAACCCTGACCGGTCTTTGATTTCAGCCATGCATCCAAGCATTCGACTGCCATCGCGATGTGACTATCATCCGGCCTTACAGCACCGGAATGACGACCTCGGGGCGCAAGTCCGGAAGCGCGGGCTCATTCTTCTGGTGATCCTGCTTGCGCCTGCTTTACGCGCCCAGGTGGCACCGAAATGGTATCGTGTAAGCATGGGCGAGGCGGCCAGGATGGCTGCGACCCAGAACGCCGCGGTCGACGTATCGAGAGCCAGAGTCGACCAGGCGGCGGCACGCGCCCTCCAGCGCCGCGGCGCGCTCTTCCCGGATCTTGCCGCAGCAGTGATTCAATCGAAGCACACACTCAACACCGCCACTTTCGGGTTCTCATTCGCCAACCCCGCGACCGGCGCACCTATGATGCGTCCTGATGGAGAGCTGCTCGGACCAATACCAACGGTTGATCTCCGTTACAGAGTACAGGCGCCATTATTGGACCCCGGCAAGTGGGGAAGCTGGCGCGCGGCACAGGCAGCCACCGCTGCCGCTGATGCAGAGGCGCGTGCACAGGCCGAGGGGGTTGCTGCTGCAGCGGCAGCGGTCTATGTGAGGGCAGCGTGGGCCGAAGCACAACTCGAGGCACGGCGTGCCGACTCGGCCCTCGCGGGGGAGCTATTGAGAATTGCCCGTGATCAGTTGCAGGCTGGTGTTGGTATAGCCCTTGACGTCACACGTGCAGAATCACAGCTCGCAAGCGTTCGCGCCCAGATCATCATGGCGCGTAACGAACGGGACCACATGTTGCTTGAGCTCAGGCGCGTGATCGGAGTGGAGAGCAACGCACAACTGACCCTTACAGATTCACTTGGCGGCCTGCCATTCTTCCAGACGGTTCCCTCGCTCGGCGCCGTTTCCCTGACCCTGGAGAACCGCCCCGACATACGTGCTCTCGAGGCCCAGGAGTTCGCTCAGCAGCAGTCGGCACGCGCCATCAGATGGGAACGATCGCCTCAGCTCGGTTTGACAGTCGATCACGGAATCATCGGTCGGAACCTCGAACGCCTTCTGCCCACGTACTCGTGGGGTCTGCAACTGTCTGTCGGAGTCTTCGACGGATTCCGCCGCGATGCCCGCCTCCAGGAACAAACGGCCATGGCGCGCGAAACGGACGCACGCCTGCGCGATCTTCGCGCTCAGGGGTCGCTCGAAATACAGGCAGCATTGCTCGACCTGAGCGGAGCCATTGAACAGGTGGACGCAGTGCGCGAACGACTCCGGCTGTCCGAGCAGGAGGTTTCACAGGCACAGGACAGGTTCCGCGCCGGTGTCGCCGGCAATGCCGATGTGATTGCAGCAATGCTCTCGCTGAATCAGGCGCGAACGCTGCGTAACGATGCGCTGGCCGCATATCAGAGCGCCCGCGTAGCGCTGGCAAGAGCTATGGGCGAAGTACAGGAGCTCCCTTGAGAACGGAATCCAGGATCCATTCATGTCTCGTTTCAATACCCGCATCATTGTACCGGTCGTGGCTGTCGCGGCAGCAGGAATCTGGGGATTCCAGCGTTGGTCATACTCGCGCATTCACGAGTCAACGGATAATGCACAGATCGATGGACACATAGTTCCGGTAGTGGCAAGGGTCGGCGGATACGTGACGGCTGTCGCTGCAGTCGAGAATGGTCATATGGACGCTGGACAAGTCCTTCTGAGGCTTGACACGCGGGAACTCGAAGTCAGGCTCGCCCAGGCGGATGCCGAACTCGCAGCCGCAGTGGCGGCAGCCGGTGGCCGGGGTATCGAGGGCCAGGCGATGGTGGCTGTACAGACGGCTGCGAGTCAGCGCGATGTGGGCTCAGCCCAAGTGGAGGCGGTGAAGGTGCAACTGGTTAGGGCAGAAGCCGATCTCGTGCGCGCCAGGGAACTCGCCGACAAGCAGATCATCAGTGCAGCGCAACTCGATGCTGCCCAGGCGGCACGTGATGCGGCAGCCGCCAGTCTCGAAGCCACTGAACGTCAGGTGGTGGCAGCCACCAGCGGGATTGCGAATGCCAAAGCCGGTGTGCGACTGGCGGAAGCCAGGCTGGCAGCCGCCAGAGCTGTTCGCGATCAGGCTGCCCTGCAGCTCTCCTACGCGACCATCGAAGCGCCCGTGTCTGGCATGGTCTCACGTAAGCAGATTGAACCCGGCCAACTCGTACAACCCGGACAACTGGTGCTCTCGATCGTGGCCGACACGGGTGTTTACGTCACTGCCAACCTGAAAGAGACCCAACTCGCACGCATCCGCGTGGGCCAGAAGGTGAGTCTCGAGGTGGACGCCTACGGGGCGACGGCAGAAGGCGAGATCGAGAGCATTGCTTCAGCCACCGGAGCGAAGTTCGCATTGCTTCCGCCGGACAACGCAACAGGCAACTTCACAAAGGTGGTGCAGCGAGTTCCTGTTCGCATCCGGGTGACCCGGGATCTTGGCGGTGATCGGCCACTGCGCCCGGGAATGTCAGTGTTCGCCAGCATCCTGGTGAACTGACAGGCGTGGGTGTCTCCGTTCTCGACCCGCAGACGCTGATATCGCGACGTTCGCTGGGATCGGCGCACGCCGCGGCTGAGGGGGAAGAAGATCCGTACCGCAACAAGTATGTCATCGCGATCGCCGTGACGCTCGCAGCGGTGCTGGAGCTCGTTGACACATCCATCGTGAACGTGGCCATCCCGCACATGATGGGAACGCTTGGGGCGACACTCGACGAGATCGCATGGGTGAGCACATCGTACATCATTGCCAATGTGATCGTGATTCCGCTGACCCATTGGCTGTCGGCATTTTTCGGCAGACAGCGCTATCTCACCGGATCGATTCTGATCTTCGTCATTGCTTCGTTCTTTTGCGGGGCGGCAACGAGCCTCTGGAGCCTCGTTTTCTGGCGTATCGCTCAGGGACTGGGCGGCGGCGCCCTTCTCTCCACGGCGCAGGCAGTTCTGTTCGAGAGTTTTCCGCCACATGAGCGCGGAATCGGGCAGGCCATCTTCGGCGTGGGCCTTATGGTGGGCCCTACTGTTGGACCTACACTGGGCGGCTACATCGTGGACGCCTATTCATGGCCATGGATCTTCTACATCAACGTACCGCTTGGCCTGTTCGCTGCACTCATGGTATGGACGTTTGTGAAGGATGCCGCGCACCAGCGTCGGGCAAGATCGGTCGACGCGACAGGAATACTGCTTCTCACCATCGCGGTAGGCTCCTTGCAGTGGATGCTTGAGCGTGGCGAACGCTACGACTGGTTCGAATCACCGCTGGTTACCACACTCGCCGTTGTGGGCATCATAACGGCACTCCTGCTCATCTGGCGGGAACTGACGGTGGACGAACCCGTGATCGACCTGAGGGTGCTCAAGTCCCGACAACTTGCTCCCGGTGTTGTCTTTGGGACCTTTCTCGGCGCTGCATTGTTCGGCTCGATCTTCGTGCTTCCCGTGTTTCTGCAGTCGCTTCACGGGTTCACTGCCCAGCAGACCGGACTTGTGATTCTGCCCGGCGCAATAGCCTCCGCTATAACGACCGCAGCGGTTGGACGTTTCGGAGCCCATATCGACGGTCGCCTGCTCGTGTCATTCGGGGCATCCATGTTCCTGTGGTCCATGTGGCAGATGGCGCAACTGACGTTGGACGCGAGCCAGAGCGACCTCTTCTGGCCACTCATGATCCGCGGCGCCGCGCTTGGCTGTATCTTCGTGCCGCTCACCGGTGCAAGCGTAATGGGTGTCCCCGTCCACAAGCTGGGTCCGGCAACCGGCATGTTCAATCTCATGCGGCAGCTCGGCGGGTCACTGGGCATCGCCACAATGGCGACATTGCTTTCACGCTTCACAAGAACCGCCAAGATTTCGCTCACTCAACACGCAGTGCTTCAGGAACCGCTTACGCTGGAACGAGTGGAGGTACTGACCCGCGGACTCATGGCTCGGGGTATGGACGGTTTCACCGCGAAGCAGCAGGCTCTCCGGCTTCTCGATGGTCAGATAGCAGCACAGGCCAGTGTCATGGCATTCTCCCGCATTTATCTGTTGTCCGGTCTTCTGTTGATCGCTGGGCTTCCTCTTCTCTTGATCTGGAAGACCGGCCGGACTGTACCGTTGAGAACCGAACCGACTCAGGAACAGTAGGCGCGA
>CAYSKN010000125.1:0-9633 GCA_964431565.1 uncultured Gemmatimonas sp. | reverse complement strand
CATCCGGCAGAGTCTCTCGCCTCCGCCATAGTTCCAGAAACACGTCCTGAGCCACTTCCTCGGCAACGTCCTGTTCATGAACAATCCGATTGGCAGCCCAGACCACGGGTTGATACCACGCCCGGAAGATGGCCTCGAAAGCCGCATGGTCACCGCGCCGCATCCGGACCAGTATGTCGGGCTCAGTCACGTGAACAGAGGAAACTCGGGATGCAGAAGGCGTAGAGGCTCAGGAACGCGATGGCCGGAAGAGCGATCACACCGTTGCGTGATCCTACACCGGAATGGCGTCCGATGGACCGGTCAAGTCGTCAGACTCATGCTTTCGCTCCGACATGACTGTGCCTCGGGCGGGCGTCTGTCCTGATGACTGGCTGGCCCGGCATTGGGTGCAGGTGTCCAACGTTACGGTAAGAATTGACGTTGTGTTGTGACGTAGGGTTCACTGCCGCTTTCGGTGTAATTGGGACATGTCCGGGGAAACGTGCCCAACGCCCGACGAAGCCAATTGGATCTCGATTGGCAGATATCTTTCCAATGAGTGTGACCCGGATGAAATTGCCGCGGTGGAGGCGTGGCTTACCGGTCATGCAGGTGACGCTGCCCTTGTCTCCTGGCTTGCTGCAAGCAGCGATCGCATCAGGCGATGCGCGGAAGTCGCGGTAGATACAGAGCACGCGCTTGCGAGTCTGCGCAAGCAGATTCTGGAGGCTGATGCACGGCAGGCAGCTTCGCAGCCCGTCAATGTCCACCGGGCTGTTTCTGCCTTCTGTCCGCTGGGCGCTCCTCCTGTTCTATCCGGGCAGCACGCACGCATTCGGCGCTTGCGTTTGATCGGTGTGGGAGTTGCAGCGGTACTCACATTGGCGTTGGCGCTCTTCGTGCGCTCTGGCGGCGTGGCTGCTGTTGAATTTCGAACCGCGATTGGGCAGCGCGATTCGGTAAGGCTGGTGGATGGAAGCAGCGTCATGCTGGCTCCTGGGAGCCGGCTCGTGCTTTCGTCATCGTTCGGAAACAGGAACAGGCGCGTTACTCTGGAAGGGGCGGCTTACTTCGATGTTGTGCACGACGATGCGCTGCCGTTCGTGGTATATGCGGGTGGCGTCGACGTGCGGGATATCGGAACCGCGTTCAGCGTCAAGACACAGCCCGGAGGCGGTGTTTCCGTGGCCGTAGCTGAGGGAGTCGTGTCACTGAGCACAAAGCGTTCGGGGCGACAGCAGCAACTGCGCACCGGAGATCTGGGCGTACTCGAGAATGATCAGCTTGTGATCACCCGTGGCGTGGTGACTCTTGAGGATGTTGCCTGGCTGAAGGGAAGGCTTTCCTACCGGGATGCATCTCTGGGGGAGGTGAGATCGGACCTCGAGCGCTGGTATGGGGTTCATCTGGTAATTCGTGACAGCGCGCTAGCGCGACGTACGCTGACTGCCTCGTTTTCGGATGACTCGGTGTCTCAGGTGCTTCGTATTATTGCCCTGGCACTCGGAGCGGATATCGAGTATTGGGCAGATACGGTAAGGCTGAGACCACGTGTGGAGGGGCTGCCTACCGTACCGTGAGTGGAACGCCACCGGGAGACACCAGGAGTGCAATCCGCGGGTGTAGGCAGCGATGGCTAACGACTGACTGGGTATAACTGGTCTGAGGCTGACCATTGTTACAGTGCTGTTCCTGGCACCACTGGCCACCGTATAGGCCGCGAGGCTGAGTGCGTGGCGCGGCTTTCCATCAGCGAAAATGGAAGACGCTGGGCACCGCCACTCGACAGGATGGCTGCGATACAGCTTGCGCAAGCTTCGTTGCGTGAAGCTCTCGACCTGCTTGCTTCGAGCGCCCGCTTGGATCTGTGACCTACAGCGGGGATCTGCTTCCGGCCGGGCGTCGTCTGGGTCTTGCGCTGGATCGGGTGCCTGTCGGTGCCGTCATCGAATCCCTCCTGTCGGGATCGGGGCTCAGGACAGTGATCATGGGGTGCGCCCGAGTTGTACTCGCACCCGTGGACAAGAACGATGCAGCGGTGGTTGCTGCACCAGCGATCTCACGACGTACACGTCTGCTGGGACCCATACTGGTGACCGGGTCGTCTCAGGCCGTCTCGCAACGAAGCGCTGCGTTTGCCATGGAAGTTGTGGATGGCACAACCCTTTTCGTCTATGGAGTGCGAACTCTTGGCGATGCGATCGATCTTGCCACAGCTGGTGGGGGGATGCGGTGCAACGGTATGGGCAAGATTGCGACACATTACATCGGTGTCCGCGGGGCGAGTTCCTTCGGTATGACGGTCCCCAAGATCTACCCGGACGGAATCGAGATTGCTAAGTCCGAGCTGTTCACCCGGATCGATCCATCACGAATCGCACGCATCGAAGTGATTCGCGGTCCACAGGACGCGGCCCTGTACCGCGCCGGAGCCATCAGTGGCGTGTTGAACGTCATCACGCGACACGATGGGCCACTGGGCCGCTCACCGCAGTTGCAGGTTTCCACGCTGGTCGGTCTCACCTCCAGTGCTCACACCGCGCACGACGCGTTTGTGCAGGACCACGCCGCCTCACTTCGTGCAGGAACAGCAAGTCGAAACTTCGGGTTGGGATTCGGCATCGGCTCTACAGGGTCTCGGACTCCGGACATGGGAGGGATTCAAGTTCAGGCTGATGCCGACGGGCGACTGGTGTGGGGGAGTACCGTACTCACCGGCACGTTCAGACTGGCTGATCCCTGGATCGGTCCCAGTGTGTTTCCGACACCCATCAGCCTTGAGTCTGAATCACAGAGAGGGACGGAACTCGGTGCCGATATTCAGTTGCGGTCCGGGCATGAGCTGCATGTGACGCGCTTCGATCAGGTTGCATTCGGTCTGATTCAGCTCGTACGCAGCGATCAGATTGGCCTTTTCGAAGGCTCGCCTCCTGAGCGTGCCTCCTCGTATTCACTGCAGAACATTGGGGCGATCACCAATAGAGACTGGGAGCTCGAAGGATCAGCGCGATTTCGACGGCTGGCTGTCTCATCCATTCTGTCCTTGGTGGACAGCGTCTGACACGACTGGGGAATGGCGGCACCGGGCGATTGAACGCCGGGGATCGGATGCCTGATGTGCCCGCCGCTGCATTGAAAGTGTCGGCAAGATATCTCGCCGATCGTTTTCTTGCAGCAGTCAGTGCAACCCGGGCGGCGAACTGGGTCGGGTACGCTCGTACGGTTCGCGGTGCGGGATATCCTTTCGTATGGGATCCGGCTGACGTCCACACTTCTGCTGAATCAGGCGGACAGACACCGACGCTGCTGAACGAACCAGTCACGCGCTGGCAAGCGAACGTGACACACCGGATCAGAGAGGATCTCTCGGTGGTGGCCCGTAGCGGCAACCTGCTCAACGCTCGGCGGGCCGGCCCGGGTGATTACGCATGACTGCTGGTAGTACGCTGATTTTCGGAATACGCTCGACGTTCCGATGAGGGAACGGGGGTCGGTGGACGGAGTACTGCCGATCGTGGACTCATCGAGGCAGCGGCTGCAGACGTGTCAGCCCCACATCATCGAACAGTGCGGTGCCCACTGGTTTCCGGTCGAAGAGCAGGCGGATGAGGCTGAGCGACCCCGGATCAAATGAGTCGTTGGCTTGACGAAAGAGGCTCATTGGGGCCACATAGGTCTGCATCACCTGTTCGGAAAGAGCGAAGAACTGCGCCTTGTCACGGCCCTTGCGGCGGTAGACGTAACTCTCGATGGGCATTCGAACGGCCCCCAGCGAGCTGAGGGGCACTCGGGCAACGTGGCCGGCGGAATCCTCGATCTCGATGGTGAAGTCCGGTGGCACAGTATCCTTGCCGGTCTTTCTTGGCGCCGGTTTCCCTGGTTCACTCGGCGAAGTTGTTGACTTGCTGTCGCGTATCGAGGAGTCGCTGCCGGCGTTTATTGTCACCCGACGTGCATCCGGCTTCTGATCGTTGGTGCCCACGGTAAGGAGCAATGCACTGTGTTCGTCGACACCCCATGCTTGCCGCAGTGAATCGGGGACGGTGATCGTTAGGCGTGCCGGCCATCGCGGGACAGTCGAGTCAGCGCCTGCAGCAGGTGTGTTGTTCCAGCCGATAGTTACCGCGTTGCTGCGGAACGTGGTAGTACGTGAGCGGGTCGTGACGTCATTTTCCTTCCAGATGCTCAGCGAGTCACCGCTGATGAGAACCCCTGGCGCTGAACCGGTTGAGACGTCGATGTCCTCATCGAAGGTGGCGAGCCATCGTGTTCGTGCATCTGCATAGCGGGTCAGGTACATGGTGGGAGGAAGCCAGTCGCCGGCACTGCGATAGTCACTGAAGAGTGCGCGGTATGTATCCATTCCTCCAAGAGTGGCATCCAGAAAACCGCCAATGACAACGCGACCGAATCGGCGCTGTTCCTCACCGTCGATCAGTGCATCGAGCTGCAAAGTCCGCGCGGAGTACTTACCATTATCCCTGTTGTTCCAGACGGTGTTCCACTGTCCATGGTTGGCGCGGTACATCCAGATGGCGCTCTTAAACTCCGGGCCGGATCGGGTGAAGCGAATGCGATTGTACTGTGTGAGTCCCTGAAAGCTGGACACATCACCGTCGTGCGAACCGTGAATCACCAGGTAACTGCAGTCGGTGAGTGGGGTCGATTGTTCAGCCGGGCGATACTGTCCGTCGACTGGTGCTATGGCGACCAGTGACCTGATGTCGAAGTTGAAGTTGAACTTCTGTGTGGCGTCATCAGGATATGCCGGGAGACGGTTGAATGCCGCTGCGATCGCAACTGCCTCGCCGCCACGGGAGTGCCCAATGAGTGCAATGCGTGTCATGTCGATCCTGCCGTGCAATGGCTTGCCGACCGAGTCATTCAGTGCGCGCAGGACTTCGAGATGCTTTAGCAGTATCCAGCCACGTGCATCGTTCTCGTTACGAATGCTGCCATTGAGGAAATTTTCATCGACGGAGATGAAGACGTACCCCTTTGAAGCCAGAAGCTCTCCAAGCCATGCATAGCCCGGATCTGAGAATTCCTTCATATCGTGGTTGCCGTGCACGATGAGCACCAGCGGAAACGGGCCGTTGCCGACAGGATACCAGGCACGCGCATTGAGCGGGAACCGCTTGTTGTCATATCCCCAATATCTCTTCCTGCTCCTGGCTACGGGCGGATCGATGCGGGCGTAGGGCGATGCATCTACCGTGCCGGTACGATAAGTGATGGAATCGCGATACTCCGGGCGCCGACGATCCGTACCGCTGCCGTAGTAGAGCGTCTGTACCGGCAAAGTCCCCGGCAGTCCCGGATTGGCGGCAACGATAGTCCTGCTTCCGAGCACGACAGCGGCGTCATTGGGGGTGACAGCGAGGGGCTGAAGACATCCCTGCAGCAGGGTGGTGCACACCGCGCATGCGGCGGCCAGTGGCAGGCGGGGGGGAAGTGGCATATCGGACGTTAGCCGGCGGCAATCGGTCCCCGCCACCCGACGGACGTTGTTGCCACAGGTTCATGGCCTCGCGAGAGAGACTCTCGCGGAACCGGCGGACGGGATGCATACTCTTGCAATGGACCGTCGCCTCTTCTTCTCGGCTATCGTTGGCACCAGTGCACTGCCCGCGTTTTCCTCGCCCAGTTTCTCGGCTGGAGCCGTTCGCCGCCTGCTCGACATGGCAGATATCGCCCGCAGTCGTGGCGTGGAGTTGTTCGATCCGAACGCTCCACACTGGTCCGGGTCGGATACTGAAGCCATGCGGTTTGCCGCCGATGAGGAGTTCTGGGAGCCTGTACAGAGGGCCTTTGATCTGGATCGTACCTGGATCAACCTGAACAACGGAGGGTGCTCGCCTGCGCCAACCCATGTCATGGAGCAGATGGAGCGCGATCTGAGGTTCTCGAACGAACTGCCGGTGATCCAGATGTGGCAGACGCTTGAGCCACGAATTGAGACCGTGCGTCGCGAGCTCGCGCGCGAATTCGGCTGTGACACCGAAGAGATGGCGATTACCCGCAACGCGTCGGAGGCACTCGAGACGCTTATCTTCGGCATTGATCTTTCGCGTGGCGATGAAGTGGTGGTAAGCAACCAGAATTATCCACGCATGCTCAACGCGTGGAGACAGCGCGCCAGACGCGACGGGATCGTGCTCAGGGAGATTTCGTTTGCAGTGCCCAACACATCACCGCAAACGATCGTCGATCGTTTCGAGGATGCGATAACGCCACGCACGAAGGTCATGGAGATCACCCACATCACCAATCTGACCGGCCAGGTCCTCCCTGTAAGAGAACTGGTGACGATGGCCCGTGCACGCGGAGTGAAGACGTTCGTGGATGGCGCCCATGCTTTTGCCCAGTTTCCGTTCACACGCGATGAGCTGGGTTGTGACTTCTACGGAACGAGCCTCCACAAGTGGTTGCTGGCGCCGATCGGTACGGGGTTCCTGTATGTGCGCAAGGATCAGATCCCGTTGATCTGGCCGTTGATGGCGGGCAGTGCTGAACAGGAAGCAGATATCAGAAAGTTTGAGGAGATCGGGACTCACCCTGCCGCCAACCACAATGCTGTTTCTGTTTCCCTTGTCTTTCATCGCGCGCTTGGCGTGCAGCGCAAGGCGGCCCGACTGGTGTATCTGCGGGACCGGTGGGCGAAGCGTCTGGTGGCAGAAGGCAATGGTCGTGTGAAGATACTGACTCCGCTCGACTCCAGGTGGGGAGCGGGTCTGGGCTTCTTTTCCGTCGATGGCATGGACCCAGGCAGGCTCGGAAGTTGGCTGGTGGGCCAGCATCGTGTTGTGCAGACGCCAATTACCCATCCGGATTTCAGCGGGATCCGGGTCACACCCAATGTTTACACAACGCTCGACGAGATCGACCGGTTTTCCGAACTCGTACTTACTGCCATTCGCAAGGGGACTGTCTGACCCATCGTCCGGGCGGATACTATTTTCTGCCCACCGTTCGCCGCTGTCGATTCCGCATGCGTACATGTCTGCTCGGGTTGATGCCGGCGTTCCTGCTGGTTGCTGCTTCCGGGCAGGCGCAGTCGTTTGAAGGAGCAGTCATCGTCCGCCTGAGCGCTGATACGCCAAAGGGCAGAAAGACGGAACAGGTGGAATTCTTGATGCGTGATGGCAACATACGGGCTAACATGGGCGGTGTCCGCGGCATGGCAGTACTGGCGGGAGCGAAGGAGCAGAAACTGTATCTGTTGGTTCCATCGCAACGCAGCTATGCCGAGTTGCCGCTGACGGCAGCGGATCTGGCTGCAGTGGCCGATACATCGCTGCCCGATATGACCATGAAACGCACGGGTGCGATGGAGACGGTGGCCGGACTGGCCTGCGAGCATGTGCTCGTCTCCGGCCCTGGGGGAGTCACGGATGTTTGCCTTACCCGTGAACTCGGACAGTACATCAATCCACTCGATGCCATGAGTGGCGGCGACATTCCCGTCTGGCAGCAGGCAGTGGCGCGGGAGGGATTTCCTCTCAGGGTAAAGATCGCTGACGGCAGTGTTCCCTTCGAGGTTGTGCGGGTGGATCGTCGAAAAGTTGCGAGGTATCTCTTCATTGTGCCACTCGATTACGTGCGTACGGAGCCACCGCGCCGTCGTTAGGAGCAGCCGGTTGCACAGCCGGGCAGTGAGTGCTCCTCGGGCACGTTCACGGCTGTTGAAACATTTGTCGCGCACAACCGTTAGTGTCTGAAATAAGGCCCGGCCATATGGGCCCGGCTGCTCCGCACAGTTTGGTACTTGGAGGCAGAGTGTTCTCCTTCCTATTGTCCTTTGGGCTCGCCGTTGCGCTGGCCGTCGTGCTCTACGGCTCCACACGCAGGTTCGTGCGTGACCGTCTTCGTTATGTCGATTATGCACACAAGTCCATTGCTCCGTGGATTGCAGGCATCGCTGCGTTCCTCATTGGTGCTCTTCTGATGCCGCTTCCGCTTGTGGGGATCGGTACTGCCGTGGCTGCGGGTGTTGCGGTGGGAAGCGGAGTCGCCGCTGGCGCACGTGATATCCGCAGAGGTACTTCCGCGATGGTATACAGCAAGTAATTGTGCCCTAGCAACTGAACGCAGGTTTCTGTGAGTGTACATCGGCGGCCTGTCGGTTGCAGGTGATGGCTTCGTGAGTCTGGCCTTCAACAGCCGTTTCCGGCGAAAAATCTGCTCAGCATCTGCAGCTAGCGGCTGGTCAGTTCTCGTATGAGCAGAGCCTTTGGTCCGGCGAAATCAAGAACGAGTGCGCCACCCGCTCCCTGGACGACCTGTACGCACATTGAGTGCGGTGCAGCCGGATTCTCCGTATGCAGGATATCCCCATCGAGGCGGTAGATGAGCCGTATCACATTGTCGCGTCCGTCAACGTCGATGTGGTAATGCAGCTCACCGTCGGGAAGAAACTCCATGCGGACTCCCGGAGCGAAATCCAGCGCTGGGTCGGCGCGAAGCATGCGCCATGTTCCGATCAACCAGTCCTGGGTCATGATGTCGACAGTCGAAATGTATCGGTGTGATGGCCAGTTGTATGGTGAGGTGACTCAGTGCGATGCTCATGCGTCTGGTACGAAGTCCATTCACGGAGTCACTCATTTCCAAGCCCAACCGAAAGATGCCCCGCCCGGTCTCGCGGCCATATGCCTGGCGTCTCGATCGTACTTCGATTGCAGAAACGGGTCTTGCGCTGCTGCTCACCTGTCTCGTGGCCTGGCTGTTCAATCTGCGCTGATGTGAAGCGACTGGGAACCAACGGTATTCATCGACGAACCAATGATTCAGCGCACATTCCGGAAAACGGACCGATTATTGATCCAGAGCGCTGCAAGCCGGTGTGAGCATGCGCTTGCAGCGCTCTCCTGTTGCGCCGTTGTTCAGTTGTGCAGCCCGAAAGGCGACCGGCGGGTCAAACCGGCCGCCACTTCCGACGTACGAAGTTACTGACTGTCAACGCCACGCTGGCTGCTGCATGCCAGCGGCGTCGCGCACGTACGGCATCCACAGGAGGGCTACGAACTGCACGCGTACATCACTGGCGCGTGGTGTGATGACCGTTGTCTCGAGTTGCTCAGCCTGGGCATCGTAGCTGACTTCCAGTGCATCGATCTCGGTCCTGAGCAAAGCGGTGAGTGAAGACTCCTGCTCCATTAGCGCCTGCAAGCTGTCGGTTGCCCGGGTTACATCGCCCGACTGCTCGCGCTCACGCCCCATCCCGCGGACGGCTGTGCCGACTTTGCTGAAGGTAGTGGCACTCATCTTACCACGGCCGAATATCGCACCGAGAATGGCTCCTCCCACAGAAACTGCCGTATCCATCCTGGCACGGGATGCCTGCTGCTTCTCCTTTTCCACCGTGTGCTCGCCACGCCGGATACGCTCTCTCAGTGTGGAGAGTTTGCTCTCGTACCTGGCGCGGACAGTCTCGATCTTCTGATCGCGTGCCTCGCGTGCGAGCTGCTGAAGTCGGATACGGAAATCGCGTTCTGTCTCGCCCACGTCCGAAGTCGTCTTGAGGGCGGTACTTCTGAAGAGGGTGATCTGTTCCTCGTTCACCAGCCACTTAGTGAGAGACCGGCTCCATTCTGCGTAGTTGCGGGCGATCATGGCTGCTGGAGGCAGTGGCGCGAAGTTCGCGCCACT
>CAYSKN010000124.1:8484-9690 GCA_964431565.1 uncultured Gemmatimonas sp. | reverse complement strand
ACCTCATGCAGCGCCACTGTCGTCACAAAGAGCCTCTATCTGAGCAAAGACAATTGTGACCCTCCCGATCCGGGCGGATCGCAAGAGCCATGCCCCTATCCGGAAAGTATCAGGGCAGCGAGACAAGGTGCAGCAGAGAGCGCTACGAGCATGCGCGCAAGCTACGGCGTGGACGGCCGTGCGGCTGGGGCTGTGATCAGAGTTCAGCCCATTCCTGTGGGCGAGGTCGGCTCTCGTCTGCCGGCGTGGCTACAAAAGGCCTGATTCTGCGAAGCTGACGTATCGACCACGGCCGACAATGACGTGATCGTGAACGGGAATGTCGAGCAGACGTCCGGCTGCAACCATCTGCTGGGTCACTGCCCGGTCTTCGGAGCTTGGTGTTGGGTCACCGCTCGGGTGATTGTGAACCAGGATGACTGCGGCCGCACGCTCAGCAATCGCTTCGCGGAACACTTCGCGTGGATGTACCAGAGAGGAGTTGAGCAGGCCTCTGGTTATGAGCACATCGCGTTCGAGCCGGTGCTGGGAGTCGAGAATTGCGACATGGAACTCCTCCACCGGCGCGTCCTGCAGGCGCGGGGCAAAGGCCGCGGCCACATCCTGCGGCCCGCGCAATGGCAGACCCGCCTCACGTGACTCTCCGGCCATGCGGCGTCCAAGTTCAAGGGCAGCCTGAACAGCGGTTGCTCGTGCAAGCCCCATTCCCCGCACATGGGTCAGGGCAGCCAACGGCATTGCCGCCAGACGGCCGAGGGAACCGCCACACTGTTCAAAGACGACGTGTGCACAGGTTATGGCTGAACTGCCCCGGTGACCGGAGCCGAGGAGTGTAGCGATGAGCTCGGTGGTACTGAGCGCGTGTGCGCCAAGTGATCGCAGCCTTTCCCGTGGCCTCTCGCTGGCTGGCAACTCCTTGATACGCAGGCCAGCTTCAGGGAGCGCATCGGCAAGTGGCTGGGGACAGGCGCAGCGAGACTCTGGCATGATGGAGCTGACGAATGGTGACTGGAGGAGCCCCGCCGTTCGCTCAATCATGTGAGGGTCCGGTCAGCCGATCGGTATCACATTCGTGCGGGCGGAGGCATTTCCTCGCCTACGCTGTGCAGGCCCAAACGCACACCACCCCGTGCCTCAATGGTTGTTCAACTCAGCTCTCAACCTACCCGAACATCAGACCTGCTCGCCGGGTTGCCAGCGCCGAGG
>CAYSKN010000124.1:0-8474 GCA_964431565.1 uncultured Gemmatimonas sp. | reverse complement strand
CTTGGCTTTGCGGTCCGTCCTGTCCCGGTGCTTGGTTTTTCGCTGGCTGCACCACCACCACCACCACCACTGCCGCCCGATGCACCCTTGGAGGGGGCGCTACCCGTTGGGTTTGGACGCGGATCAGGAGACCCGGCGCCGCCCTGACGTGTATAGCCCTCGCCCTTGATGGCCCGCCCAGGTGGTGCGACCGACTGAGCAGGCTGGCCCACGATGATAACCGGCCTGCCGCCCATGTAGACGCCTCCGCCATAAGGATCGCTATATGGATAACCGAAACGCAGGAATGGGTCATAGTATCGGGCCCATGGATCCAGACTGCGATACCCGTACGGCCATCCGAACCCCCAGGCGCCCATGCCACCCGGGCCATAGCAGAAGTCGCCCCACATGCCACACTGCGAGCGTGAGTTGATCACGATTGTTGTCTGCGTGGGTACAGCGCCAATTGCACTGGAAGGTTCGCCGCGTTGAACGGTGGCAGTGGCTGGGCGCGCAGAGAATACGCGCGGATTGGATGTGGCCACAATCATATCAATCACGCCGAGCGGCATCCCACGGTCAGCCAGACTGGCCAACAGACGACCGTCAACCTTGAACGACAGCTCGAGTTCGGCCAGCCAGACTTCTGCGAGAGCGGATGGCACACGAGAGGCAACGTCGAGAACCTGTTCAAGATTGGCCGGTGCGCCGGCTACCAGACGGAGCGGCGCACTGGATCGCTTCGTACCGAATGAAATTTCTTCGGGCTTGAAGTCGCTGGCGTCGTAGATAAAGCGTGCCGTGGTGGTGGCTTCATTGCTCCCGACCTTCAGATGCTGAATCTGGAGCCACTGGCCTTCCGGCGTAATCGTCATCAGGCCCGTCTCAGCGCGCTTCATTCCACCAGCGCAGATCAGCTCTGCTGCCAGAATGAAGCGGACGTTGTCAGCAGTCCAGTCGGCTCGTTCCTGGCCACGACAATCGTCCACTGACATTTCGGCGGTGGCTCCGGGGCGTGGCAATGAATTGGTCGACAGAAGCGAGTCACCGGAATAGAGCAGCACGTCAACGCTGCCAGTCACTTTTCTCGAAGGCACGACACACGCCATGGTCGGGCCCGCGCCTAATGAACTCTGGCTGGTACCACCCGAGGTGCGCCAGCAGCCAATCCAGGGCTGGAACCGCGAATCGACAGCATCTGATGCCTGCGCTCCAAGCACTCTCGCCCGGGCCACACCACTCAACGTCAGAAGAAGAATGGCAAAGACCAGGAACACCGAAGGCGACATCGCACCGGATCGTTTCACGCTGTGGGTCATGTTTCAGTCTCCCGCTGTGAGCTTCAATACCTGAACGTGACGCCGGTTGTGAGACCGACTCCGGACAGACCGATCGGGCCAAACCGTTGGAAGTCACCGTGGACCGCGGCGCGGCTCAAGTCGTATCGCGCCTCGGTTGTCCATCCGAGCGTGGAGCTCAGGTTGAAAGTGGTCCCGAGCGCACCATAGCCAAGGGCCCCCCAGCCGGATGTCCGCAGTTTGGACGAGAATACATCATTGGTCTGGAAATCGATGAAGTCTCCCCGTTGAACAAAACGGTAATGCATGGCTCCACCACCGACGGCGATGTATGGCACCACACGTGATGGCACCCACACTAGGCTGCTGACCCTCCGACCCGCCGGTATGACATTCAGCCGCAAGCCGACCGCGAGCGGACTGCGTTGAAACGTGGTCGCTTGCTGGATCGGCATGTCGTTATTGTCAATGAATCGGCGATACTCGCTGTCAGCGCGGCGACTGGTAGTGCCTCCGCTGAACTGAACCTCGACGCGCTGTGTCAACATTGCTGAATAGTCGGCCATGAATGACAGCCCAAGAACATCCCGACGTTCGATTGTCAGGTCCTTTGCTACGAAGTCGAAGATATCGCCGGATGCACTTGGGCTCCCCACCCCTAGCCTCAACGACAGACTGGCGGCTGGCGACTTGAACAGATAGCCGTCGCCCCCACGCGGCTGCGCGCCAAGCACACCCGGAAGTAGTGCTGCAGAAGCAAGGAACGACAGCCACGACGTCATCAGATGCTCCCGTCAGGGTTCGCTCATTGATACCCTGTGATCCACAATCCGGATCCGTAATACCTCGTGATCCACAACCTGGGCCCGCCTCCGGCACCGCCTGATCTCGCCAGTCACTTGGTGCCGCTCCGCTCGCCTGTCCGGCCGTACCGGAGAACTGGACCGGGTCTCGTGTTGTGCGGCAGAGTGTACAAGAACGTCAGCGATACGTCACTACAACCTGGAACAGGTAATCAGGGTGGACCCGGACATCCTTCAGTACGGGTTCACTCCATCATAGGTTTGCACCGTGGCACTTCTTGAACTTCCTTCCGGAACCGCATGGACAGGGATTGTTGCGCGGAGTTGCCTCCCAACCTTCTGGCAGGGCGCCACCGCCAGTGGCCAGCGAACGAACCGAGCCAGCACCCACCACACTCGGCGTACTCCGGGATCCGGAATGCGACACATCTGCGGACAGTACACCTTGCTCCTCTTCTCCAGTGGCCGATGCTGCGATGGCGTCGACGATCCCTTCAGGGTCAGCCATTTCGGCGGTTTCATCCGCCGGAATGTCCTCCAGGACACCCAGGGCATTGTAACGCCGCGTCGGACGCGCGCTGTCCGGGCGCGCAGCAGCCGTCGCAGATCCGGGTACCATCACCGGTGCCCGTTCGAACACGATCTGCGCCTTTAGGAACCGTTCAGTGAAGGTGTGTGCAACGTCATGCATGAGATCCACGAACATCGTGTATGCCTCATGCTTGTACTCGACAAGCGGATCCTTCTGTCCCCATGAACGATAGTGGATCGAACCCCTGAGCTGGTCGAGATCGTAGAGGTGATCCTTCCACTTCTCGTCGATGACGCTCAGCATGACCAGTGAGAGCAGGCGTCCTGAGAATCCTTGTCCGTTCTCGTCCCTCACCTGATCAAGGCTTTCCAGTTTCTGTGTGAAAGCAGTTCGCGCTGCCTCCGCCGCGAGCACCTGTGCATCCTCGAGCGATGAGGGGCGTTCACTCTCTGTGAAACCCGGCACATGGATCATGTAATGGAGCAACAGTTCCTGTTGCACATACCCGAAGTTCCAATCGTCAGGCTTGTCGAAAGTTGCAAGTGCCTGCTCAACGCGTCGCTGCGCGCCCCGCTCGAGCATCTTCACCGCTTCCCCTTTGAGCTCTTCACCACCTTCCAGCGCGAACGCCCGCAGCGAGTAGATCACTTCACGCTGCTGGTTCATAACGTCATCGTACTCGAGCAGCCGCTTGCGTGACTGGAAGTTCTGGAGCTCGACACGCTTCTGGGCCTGTTCGATGGACCGCGTGATGAGCGGATGCGTGAGAACCTCGCCGTCCTGAGCACCCATCCGGTCCATCAGACGGGCGATGCGCTCGGACCCGAACAGACGCATCAGATCATCTTCGAGCGACAGGAAGAACTGTGATGCACCTGGATCACCCTGGCGCCCGGAACGACCACGCAACTGCCGATCTATACGCCGTGACTCATGGCGTTCCGATCCCACAATGTGAAGACCACCGATCTCGGTTATGTCGATTCCCGCGCCCTCTGCATCTCTTATGCGCGATGGCTGCGACCGGGTGACTCCATCGCCCAGCTTGATGTCGGTACCACGGCCGGCCATGTTGGTCGCGATCGTGATCGCACCCGACTGTCCCGCTTCCGCGACTATCTCAGCCTCGCGCTGGTGATACTTCGCGTTGAGGACGTTGTGCTTGAGCCCTGCACGAGCAAACAGACGGGATAGAGTCTCCGACGCTTCGACACTCGCCGTACCGACCAGTACGGGATAGTTCAGACCATGCAGACGCTTCGTCTCCTCGACTATGGCATTGTACTTCTCGCGGCGTGTCTTGAAAACCAGATCCTGCCTATCATCGCGCTGAATGGGTCGGTTTGTAGGTATCACCGATACTTCGAGCCCATAGATATGATGGAACTCGTTTTCCTCCCTCTCAGCCGTGCCGGACATACCGGCCAGCTTCTCGTAAATGCGGAAATAGGTCTGGATGGTGATCGTGTCGAGCGTCTGCGTCTCGCCTTTCACCTGTACACGCTCCTTGGCCTCGACAGCCTGGTGCAACCCCTCGCTCCATCGGCGCCCGGGCATCGTGCGCCCCGTGAACTCGTCCACGATGAGTACCTGCCCTTCCTGTATGACGTAGTTCACGTCGCGCTCATAGAGCGCATGGGCACGGAGCAGCTGATGAATGATGTTCAGACGTTCGCTCTTCGTGGCATACTCACGCTCCACCACGTTGCGTTTTTCGAGCCGTTCGGCCGGCTCCAGTGAATGGTCCCGATCCAGTTGCCCTATCAACAGCGAGATATCCGGTAGCACGAACAGCTCCGGATTGTCAGGCGACAGCCAGTCGAGGCCCTGATCGGTGAGGTGAACCGTATGGCCTTTCTCATCGAGCACAAAGAGCAGGTCGTCTTCAAGCGAGTTGAAGGCTCTCTTTGAAACCGGCAGCTTGCGATCGGCTATCACCTCAAGCTCAACGCGCTGAACGAGCTGTTTGATACCGGTTTCCTGCATGACCTTCATGAGCCGTTTGTTCTTCGGTCCGCCAAGCTGCGCCTTGTAGAACTGGATGCCGGCCGCGTGCTGATCCTCGGCTTCGAGCTGGCGCTCTCCCTCCGCAACAAGAGCATTGACAAGATCAGTCTGGCGGCGCACCAGACGCTCCACTGCAGTATTGAACTCAGCGTACTGTGTATCGCCTTCGTTCCCTACCGGACCCGAAATGATCAGTGGAGTACGAGCCTCGTCGATGAGTATGGAATCAACCTCGTCGATGATCGCGAAGATGTGCGGACGCTGCACACGCTGGTCGAGCGAGACCACCATGTTGTCCCGCAGGTAGTCGAAGCCGAACTCGTTGTTGGTGCCGTACGTGATATCGCACGAATATACGGAACGGCGTTCCGTTGTACCGGGCTCTGTGTCATCGAGACAGCCAACGGTAAGACCAAGCCAAGTATACAGGTGTCCCATCCACTGCGAGTCGCGACGGGCCAGATAATTGTTCACCGTGACCAGGTGCGCCCCGCGACCGGGCAATGCGTTGAGGTACATTGGCAGCGTGGCCACAAGCGTCTTGCCTTCGCCGGTGGCCATCTCCGCGATGCGCCCCAGATGGAGCTGGATACCCCCGATGAGCTGCACATCATAGGGGACCATGTCCCACGTGAGTTCGTGGCCGGTCACCTGTACTCGGGAGCCGATGAGCCGACGTGCCGCTTCCCTGACCGTTGCAAACGCTTCCGGCAGGAGGTCGTCGAGCACTTCAGCGATGGTCGAGCGCAGTTCACCTTCGGCACCACCACGGCCGTCGGCCCCCTGCAGTTCGCTGTCCAACCGGTCACGTTCATCCCTATCGGCTGCGGCGTACTTGGCCGCTTTCAATTCTGCGATGCGGGCCTCGATGGGTCCGATACGCTCGGTGATGATGGCACGGAACTTTGCGGTCTGTCCCTGGATTTCTGAATCCGGAAGCGTGGCAAGCCTGGCCTCAATCTCGTGGATCTCGGCAATAATGGGCTGGACGCGCTTGCGTTCACGTTCGTGGCGCGTTCCTATGACCTTGCTGATCAGGTCCTTCAGCATTCTGACCTCTACTCCTGGCATGGGCGCCGACCCACCGTCACCCGGTGCGCCATTCAGGCGCGCATCAGGCGATCAGTGCCCGTCGATTCCCGAGGGATCCTCGAGATACAACCCTGTGGATGCGATGTAGGCCGCCACGGCATCGGGGACGAAGCCCCGAATCGAGCGACCTTCCCTAACCCGCGACCGGATTTCGGTTGACGAAACGTCCACCCGTCGGGTGGCCAGATAGCGGACGGCCACGCGATCGGATGTCTCTTCTGCATCGACAGACAGAACCACGTTATCCAGCGCTGTCCCACGCGTGAGCACGACGAGGTGGACCATACTGAGGAGCCCATCCACGTTGTGCCAGCGTGGCAATGTGGGAACCACATCGCTACCGACCAAGAGATGAAGTGCCGCTTCCGGCCAGCGCCGGTGAACGACATCCACGGTGTCAACCATGTAAGATAACCCGCCCCGCCCGATTTCGACCGGATCAACCTCGATTCCAGCAATCCCCGAGAAACACGCCTCCACCATGGCCAACCGATGGGCCGCCGAGGTCGGCTGTGCATCCTTGAGTGGCTGTCGGGCTGCCGGTATCACCAGGAGACGATCCAGCTGAAGTACCTCGAGGGCGTCCTGTGCGACCAGAAGATGACCGACATGCGGCGGATCGAAGCTGCCACCAAAAAGGCCTAGTTGCACGGTCGTTCAGCGGGGCGATCCTGGCGCAGGTCGCGCATAGGTATCGGGAGATCGAACCTGAAGAGGCGCCAGCGCTACGGAGTCTGGACGCACCGGAGCCGGCGCGGAGGTATCCACCGGCTGCGATCCACAGGCTGCCGTGACATCGGCATCACCGGGATAGGCCTTCCACATCGCCAGGCACGTTTCCGCTGCATCCTCCTTCCAGCGGATCTTGGTATAGAGCTCGTGCAGTCTCAACCAGGACAGCCGCGCAGCCCTGGTGGCCGGATAGGTCGTGACGACATCCTTGAAATAGATGATCGCGGGATCCACCGCCCGCCGCACCCTTATGTAGTGGATACCGGTCTCGTAGTCCTTTTCCGCGAACCACTCTTCGAGCACGGCGATGCGCTGCGTGGCCTCCTCAACCTCCCGTGAATCGGGATATGAGGAAAGCAGAGACCGAAAAACGGTAACCGCCTTCTGGCCGTATTCCGGATCCAGCGATGGCCTCCGCCACATGCTCTGGTATGACCGTCCACTGCCCAGCATCGCGGTCGGCGCCAGGGTGTCGTCAGGGAAGCCATCGGTGACACGCTCGAATGCCTGGGCGGCCAGCAGATATTCGTGCTTCTGTTCATGCGTCAAAGCAAGGTAGAAAAAAGCAGGCGCCAGCAATGGATCACGTGAGGAAAGATCGTTCGTAAGCCGCTCGAATCCGCTCTGCGCATTGTCCCACTTCCTTCGCTCAAACTCCTGAAGAGAAGCCTTGAACAGAGCTTCGGAGGTAGCGAAGTCCTGCGGACGAAATCCGCGTGAGCAGGCGGTAACTGCAGTAGCCACGCTCAGCAGCAGCACCAAACGCCACTCGACGCGCAATTGGACAGATATCATGTCCACCACATACCCCCGCACACTTCACAACGGTTCACTATCTCTCCACACGCCGTCACGTCGCTCCTCCTGCGGAAAGGATGCCCGATGCCAATGGGACGATCCGGGCACGGCCCGGACGAAGTGCCGCGGCTACATTGCGTGTGTCGACCAGCAGGGCCGCCTGATCAACGACCCGCTGAAAGTCGATCTGACGGTGATCGGTGACCACGACCACCGCATCCGCCCACCGGAGTATCTCGTCGCTCAGTTCTACACCCTTGCGTACATGTCCATCCTCGCGGAACTCATGAACGAAAGGATCATGGAACTCCACATGTGCTCCTCGTTCCTCGAGCAACCGGATGACATCCAGTGCCGGACTTTCACGGACATCGTCGATATCACGCTTGTAAGCCACCCCCAGAACCAGTACGCGGCTGCCACGCACCGCTTTGCGTACTTCATTGAGCGCATCGGCGACCTTCTGTACCACCCACTCTGGCATATGGGAGTTTACGTCGCTGGCCAGATCGATAAAACGCGTCTTGTAGTTCAGAGTCCGCATCTTCCACGCGAGATAGTGTGGATCGAGCGGAATGCAGTGTCCTCCGATGCCCGGACCGGGTGTGAATTTCATGAATCCGAAGGGTTTGGTTGCCGCAGCTTCGATTACCTCCCACACGTCCACGCCCAGCTTGTCGCAGATAATCGCAGTCTCGTTGACCAGAGCGATATTGACGGCCCGGAAGGTGTTCTCCAGCAGCTTTACCAGTTCAGCCGATTCCGGCGAAGAAACCGGCACCACCGTGTCTATGCAGCTTGCGTAGAGTGCCGATGCCACCTCCGCACACGCAGGTGTCAGACCACCAACCACCTTTGGGGTGTTCCTGGTGTGATAGAATGGATTACCCGGATCCACACGTTCCGGGCTGAATGCCACGAACACATCCTGACCTGCCACCAGACCCCTGGACTCAAGCCGAGGCGTGAGCAGCTCACGCGTGGTGCCGGGATAGGTGGTACTCTCGAGAACCACACAGACACCCGGATGTACCTGCCTCGCCACGGTATCCGCAGCGCTCAGCACGTAGGCCATGTCCGGGTCCCTTGTCTTTGCAAGCGGTGTCGGTACTGCGATCAGTATCGCATCGCACTCCGCCAGCCGTTCTTCGAGTGTCGTGACAGAGAATCCACCGCTCGCAACGGCTGCCTGCACATCTGCAACGGATACGTCCTGGATGTGCGATTCAC
>CAYSKN010000123.1:3376-9698 GCA_964431565.1 uncultured Gemmatimonas sp. | reverse complement strand
ATTGCGCTAAAGGGGGGAGCTTTTTGCGCTAAAGGGGGGAGGATTCTGCGTTGAGGCGCTCTACCACATAGGGGGAATCGCATCGAACCCTCATTCCACAGTTTGGGTTAGTATCACTTAACCATGACCACGAAGCGCGCTGCGGGTTCGGATCGGCAGGCTGTATCTAGTGAGTTGCAAGCGTTCAGGAGGAACGAGCTCTATCGCCAAGCGAACGCCATAGGCCGTTCGGCCCAAGGGCTCGAGCTCTTTGAGAAGCGAATGATCGTGCTGGCCTTGTCCTGCATCGATCACACCTCGGAAATGCCCAGCCTAGAGGCGGTCATCCCACTGCGGGCGTTTGAAGAGAACGGCATCGAGAACCCATACGATCGAGCCAAGAGAGCGGCCGAGCTACTGCCGTCGAGGACGGTCGTCATACCGCGAGACGACGGAGGCTTCGAGGCTTATCCGTGGCTGCAGCGCCTCTCTTATGTGCCAGCAGAGGACAGCGACCTGGGCTACTCGTACATACGGGTGGTCTTCAACGAGGAGCTTCGTCCATGGATTACGAACCTGCGCTCGCACTACGCGGTGCTGCCAATTCATGACGTTCTTCAAATGCCTAGCGTGTTCGCCGCGCGCCTGTATGAGGTCCTATGGCACGTCTCGATGGCAGGCCGCCGTCCACAAATCGAGATGGAGCTGATGGAGCTGAAGTTCGCTCTTGGCCTGGTCGAGCGAAGCTCTAAGGGCGGCTGGATACGGGAACGCTACAAGGATTGGAGGGACTTCCGAAAGCAGCTGCAGGTCGCCCTCAAGGCGTTCAAAAAGCATGGGAGCCTAGTGGCCAGCTTCGAGGGAGTGCGGGTCGGGCGCAAGATTGGCAGAATTGCCTTCCAAGTAGAGGTGGCCAAGCCGATTCCTCACCTGGGAATTCAGGCAGCCCTCTTCAACGATGGGGACAACCTCAAGGAGCAGCGCATAGCCGAGCGCCTGCGAGGCCTAGGGTTCACTGGGAGCGCCGCCAAGCTAATCGCGGAACATTCCGCTCCTGTCGTGGAAGCAGCTATAGCGATTACAGAACGCAAGCAGCGTGATGGTGCGTTAAAGAGCCCAGGAGGCTTCCTGCGCACCTTGCTAGCTGATGGCACCGCTAGGCAGGAAGCGCTCGCGCGCAAGGCTCCCAAGCAGCGGCCTAATGGAGCGCCTACACGCCCAGAAGAGGAAGATCAGTTGGCTGCTTGGGAGCGTCACCGCCGGAAGATTGCGGATGAGATTGAGGTGGCGCAGGGGCTCGATCGCGACCAAGTAATCGCCCTAGTTCAAGAGGCCTTGATTGGGCAGCCAAGCGCCAGAGTGATAAGGGCGGCTCTAGAGCGGAACGCGTGGAGCGGCCCTGCGTTCGAAACCTACCGGACCAAGGCGTTGCTCGATCGATTTCATGACCACGTTCCTGCCAGCGCGATTGACTTGGAGGCTTTCCGGACGATCCAGCCCAGTTAGGCGTGCAAGGTCTGGCCACTGCTGAATCAGGCGAGTAATGAGCTGCCGAGAAGGGGGTATGGCTGGCCGTGCTCGCTCTGTGACGATGTCAGCTTCTACAGGAACGCTTTCAAGAACATGCGATACATTCGAAGTATGGAAGCCGTTTCCCCGAGGCCGGGTCCTTCGCGCCTACTTACTGTCAAGCAAGTCGCAGATCAATTGTCGGTCTCGACGCGTACCGTTTGGCGCCTCGTGCGAACGCAGAAGTTGGAAGTGGTTCGCTTCGGGGGGAACACCCGGATTCCTGAGGAGAGCGTAGTTTCGCTTATAAGCGAAGGTAGCTCGTCCAGGACGTGATTATGCGCACCTGTAGAGGTTTTGTGCTTGCGGTTGTCATGGAGTGTCACTTGATGGCACGAGGGGCGGGAGGCTAAGCGCCTAAGAACCCGCCGCAAGTCCACTTTTGACACTTTGTGTCACACATAGTCACTAGGGTATTTATGAAGCCGTTACCTAGTATCCCCAACAATACAAGGTGGCGGAAGCACAAAATAACCTAGAATCCACAAAGAAAGGTGGAAAACTTACAAGAACTGTTCATGCAGGCCTCCGGCTCCTCGACTATTGCGGGTCCGGCGAGGTCGGCTCTAAAAGTCATAGCTGCTGGCCTTAGCGGCCAGCGCGCTCGCCCCGGTTCGGATTCCGCGCTCGACCGCCTTGCCGGCGTGCACCCCGATGAGTTCGATGAACTCATCCATAGGGGAAGGGCCGTTCTGTGGCCCAACAAGAAACCCCTGAGGCACGGCACGCTGCGCAACTATAGGGCGGTTCTCTCCACCCTCGTCACGTTTTCGAAAGAACAGACGGGCCACGACGAAATCAGGCCGCTAAATGCCCTGAGGGAGGCTACCCGGCGTGGATATGTGACGAGGCCACGCCTTGACCCCTCCAAGTTGTCCGAGGCTGCCAAGGCAGACATGGAGCGCTTCGCGGCTTTCAAGATGGCTCGCGTCCTTCCCGTCCACGAGCGAGCGCACCGCAAGGCCACCTGGCGAAAAGTCTCGGCCGATAGCGTGAGTCAAAGGCTCCTTGCATACTGGGCGCGCCTGGAGAGCTACCTAGGGCGCGAAAGCACGCGAGTCGAGCGGTTCTCCCCCATGATGTACTTCCCTGTCATTACCGACTACATCGAAGAGGGAGAGCGACTGCTTCGCGAAGGAGTCCAATCATTCCCGGGCTACAAGTGGGCGGAGCTGGTGGCCGCTAATCTCCAGATAGGCTGTCGTGAGTACCTCGCTGCCCACCACCCCGAAGACCTTGCGGCGATCTATCAAGAGTGCGGCGGCGACCCCTATCCGATCTTCCGCAATTACCGCGAAGACATGCACAACATGTACGTCACCACCGAGCGCGGGCGCCATAAAGTGGACACCGCAGATATCGACATCGACATCTACGACGTACGCGAAGCAGGGTTGAAGGCCCTTGAAGTCGCCGACCGAATACGTGCGGAGTCCGGCTCCAGCAAGAATAGGCTAGCTACCGAGCTGGTGTACCGCCGCGCCGGCTTGCTCCTCGTGGTGCTGAGCGCCTGGCCCATGCGGATACGAAACATCTCCGAGATGCGCTGGGACCACAACCTCAAGCAGGACGAGGACGGCCTTTGGACCTTCAAGTTCTCCGGTGAAGAACTGAAAGTCGCCAGACGCGGGAAGGCAATCAACATCCACGAAGGCACGTTCTCGCTGAAGGTGAGCGCGCTGATAACACACTGGCGAGATCACCTAGAAACCGTTTACGGCGCGGGCATCACCAAGGCTGTGCCTTACGTGTTCCTCACGAACGGAGATCTGCGGACGGGCTTGGCACAACTGAATAAGGTACTCGGGCAACGCGAGCCTGTAGACCCAATAATTGCGGCCGCTGAACAGTGGTTGCATAAGTCCTCGGAAGCCCGCCGAGCTGCCGCGGTCGAGGCGGCTGAAAGGGAGGATTTCGAGGCCCTGTGGGACTTGACGGCAGCCTACGCGTACTTCACGGATGGACGGCAACCACTCTCTCCATCCAAGATCAGGAACGACCACCGAGCTATACGCAAGGGGCTGGACAGCAAGATCTTCAAGCCCTTGCTCAACCCGCCCCCTGGAGCCCAGGACGACTTCAAGGCCCATCTCGCTGCTAAGGGTCAAGCTCTAGGCACAATCAAGCAGGCGCAAGCTGGAATGAAGAAGCTGTTCGAGGCCCTTCGTTGGGCGGGGGCTACTGACACCGACGCGTATGCCTCCGCCAAGTCGAAGAGTGGTGCATTGTTCGCCGTACGCAATAACGTTTCTGGCATCTTGCGGCGCGACTTTATCGCCACGGTCTATGAGTTCACGGGCGTGAGGCTCACGCCTCACCGGGTCAGAAACCTAATGACCGACGCCCTGAAGGAGCTGGCGTTCCGTGTCGGAGTCGACCCGTGGGGTCTCCTATCCCTGCGCCTCAATAACCACCGGCTGACCGCCTACAAGGAGTACAACCAGTTCGACCCCAGTAGCAGCGTGAAGCTCGACCTAGAACTGGACACCTTGGGTGCCGGTGACGACACCAATACCGGCATAGACCTTGCCAAGGTGGTCGCCAGCCTCACCCCTCAGGAGCGCAGGGACCTTTTGAGCAGGCTCCTTAGCGGGATGGATGGTGACCTCGATGGAGAGGAATAGGATCGCCTGGCCTGAATGCAGTGGCCAGGCGAGTGCTAACACATCCGCACACATTGCAATCCGCATATCCATAAATATAGAATCCCTTATCTATGGCTAAGACCGTGATTGCGCTCGTGAACAGAAAAGGCGGCACGGGGAAAACTACCTCCTCCGTCTACATTGCGGCGGCCCTGCACGCCCACGGGCGCAGCGTGCTCGGCTTAGATGCAGATCCCGACGCGTCCTGGTTGAAGATGTCGACCGCAGGCGTGCTCCCCTATCCAGTGGTCGCAGGGGACCGTGAACGAATGGCGGCGCAGGTTGACGAGGCGAAGGATGTGGTTGTGATCGACACGCCGCCAAACGATGAAGCCGTGATCTACTTGGCGGCAGGCCTAGCCGACGAAGTAATCATTCCCTTGGCCCCTACCGGACTTGACGTAGGGCGGCTTCTCACGACCGTGACAACCGTCGCGAACGTGGAGCGGATGCGAAACCAGCCATTGGGGAGCATCCTAGTGACGAGGTACCGGCAACGCCTCCTCGTGGCACGCGAGATCCTTGAAGAGCTCGAGCAGCGCGGAATGCCGCTCCTGCAAAGCCGTATTCGCCAGCTCACCGAGTACGAACGATTCGACACTCCGACATATCTGGACGAGTACGAGGCCGTGCTGCGCGAGCTGGAGGTCTTGTAATGGCAAACAAGCGACGAAAGGGTCTTACGGGAGTTGTAGGCGTGGGGCGGGCGCTCGAGGCCGATGAGCGCTCCCTGCAGGAGCAAGAACCCCAGGTTCCGGCTCCCGCCAAGCGCCAGCCCCGCAAGAAGAGCCAGCTTCCCGCCTACCGCGGCCAGGCGCGCGCTGACGGACAACCGCTCAGGACCTTAAGCATCACCCTGCCGGCAGATGTTGTCGTCGACGCCGATACGTTCGTCCTACATCGCAAGCAGGTAGCCAGTGGCTATAACCGAAGCGCGCTTGTCGAAGAGGCGCTGCGCGCCTTCCTGGAAGCCCAGGCCAAGTGACCCCTAACCGCCCCCTGTGAGCGCCTCAGGGGGCCCTAGGAGGGCTACGAGGGCTTGGGCCCTGTTATGGGACTCAGCGCTTCTCGAATGATGCCTATAACCGTTTTCCTGTGTTTTCGGGCGTGTTCCCTGAGCCGATGCGCCTCTAAAGCAGTCAAGCTAATCGACATCTTCACTTCGTAATCAGCTGGAGTGAGTTTCCCGTCTTTGGCTACGACATACGTGTGGCCCCCCACTTGAACGATTCCATCATCCTGGGCCACGTCCTCGGGAATAGGCACTTCGATTGTGCCTGGTGGTGCTTCCTCTTCTTGTAACGCTTGCTTGATCAAGTCGATAGTCTTCTTCGCACGGCTGTCATCCATTCTCTCGCTCCAATCAGCAACCTAGTTGTCGTCGCGGTCTTCCCCGCCGGAAGCAAGGAGGTTGTCGAGGTCGCTCTTGTTCCCGGCAGGCTGGGTAAGTGGATCTAGAGAGGCGGCATGCTCACTAGCCCACTCCAGCCAGGCTGCTAGCTCCGAAGGGGCCCCAGGAGGCCCTGGCGGCACCCCAGCCGCTTCGGCTGCGGCAATCAGCTCTCGTAGCTTTACGGCGCGCCAGCGTCTCTCCGCTAGCTCCTCAAGGGCGCGTAGCCTGGCAGCCTCCTCGTCTTTTCGACGCTGCAGCTCTTGTCGACGCGCTCGTTCCGCCTCATAACGTCGGTTCGCCTCTTCCCTATCGAGGCGTCGCTGCCGGATCTCTGCTGCGATTTCGGTGGCCAGCACCAGCACCTGGTTGAGGTTCTGCTCGAGCGGGTCCTTAGCCTTGTCGCGTAATTCTCGCTCCACTGAGGACCATCTCGAATCCTCACCGATCAGGGTCAAACGCAGGACACCTGTTGGCTCGTAGGTGTAACGGTAATCCCGATCCCAGATCGAGGCCGGCCGCGCGCTTTTGGATTTGGGCTTCTCCTTCCGCCGCGATCTCTCGACGAGGCGGATACGGAGATGCACGTCCTCTACAACGAAGCGGCCCTCCCTATAGCGCGGGTACCCGTAGGACATATTCGGTACGCCAACAACTTCAATTCGCCGCTTCTCTAGGGCTCTCCCAAGGGCGTCGACTATGCCCAAAGCTCGCTCAGCGGCATTTGCAGAGACCTCCA
>CAYSKN010000123.1:0-3366 GCA_964431565.1 uncultured Gemmatimonas sp. | reverse complement strand
TCACGAGGTGGTCCATGGCTTGAGCCTCTAGGAAGCCTCGGTAGTTGGGCTTAGCCTCCTTGAGGCGTTGTTTGAGTTCGCGCGCCCACGGGTGCGAAAGCTTCGCTCCATCTCGGACCGCGATCTTGTTCTTGGGGTCTGCTTCAAAGCGCTTCCGTTGGGCTACGAGCGGTATGTCTTCGAAGCTTCGCTCCGGTTGCGATTCGGTTCCTTCCCTGCGCTCGGGAAGCAAGACTCTTTGTGCTGCCTCTTCTGGCTCGGGTAGAGGTGGGCGCTTGACCCTGTTCCCGGCGGCGACTTTCGCCCAATGTCCCCTCGGAGGGAGTGGGATGTTGTTGCGTAAACAGATCTTTCGTAAGCCGGCTCCCGACAGCGAGAAACGCTCAGCCACGCGCGAAAGGGCTTCCGCCCAAACCAGCTCGTACAGCTCTTGCCTCGTCAGAGACGCCATTGGTTCCTAGACTACTCCGAGCGAGCCTTATATATGGAGGTCTGCAAATCCCTATATCTATACGTTTTCTATTCTCTATGTGGCCACTCGGCCTCCGCCAGCTCGGGCGCTGGGAGAACTCGGCGGGCCCAACAGTCGAGAGCACGCAGGATTCAATTGCTTTAGGGAGCCTTGGAAATCGTTGGGCGCCTTGTGTTCATCGACAAGCCCTAGAGGATCAGGAGTCTCGTCGGCGGTGAACACCAAGATCACCAAGCGGGGAAGGCGGGCGCTGCCCGTATTTACATATATCCGCTTATCTGAATATGCTCTTCTCTACACATATGCATCTAGGCATCTACTAACAGCGCGGGCAGTTTTGCCCGCCAGTCGCTCATCAAAATCAGCTCACACCGCACGGTCGTGCCGTCATCCTGGACCAGCTCGAGCATCCCGGCCGGAACTGTCGTGTCCCGCGCGAACGCCTCGCTCACCGCCTTGAGGACGGCCTCCTTGTACGTGGTGTCAGCGTTGCCGGCAAGGTGATCGCCTTTAGTTTCGAGAACCGTGATTCGGGCGGGGGAGCCCTCAGATCCGACGGCGAAGATGAAGTCAGGGTAGATCTTCTCACGGCGCCAGCCTTGGACGGCGTAGTCGACGCGGGCGACGTTACGGTGCCACCAGCGGATGGTCTCTTCAGCGTCGAGGTAGACGGCCACATCTCGCTCATCGCTGTTGAAGTCAGCCGCGTACAGGGGCGTGAAGAGGCTCTTCTTGAGCGGTCCGCCATCAAGGCCGAAGACCTGCGTTGAATTCACGGGCTGCGCGGTGATCGTTTCCGTGGGCATGCGCCAGTTGTTGCCATCCGCACGCAGCCGGAACTGGATTGCCCCTGCCGCTATGGCCTCGCGGAAGAGCTGCTCGGCTTTACGGTCGCGCTCTTGGACGAGCCAATCACGCAGCTCGCTGAGTACGAGGCCTGAGAGGCGTCCTAGCCGCTCTTCTCCGAACCCGCGTCCCCGAAGTCCAGCAAGGGTCTTGCCTACGATGTCGCGCGCGACCCAGGCGTTCGGGACGATGTCGGAGATGAGCCGCACCATATGCGCTGGGTCGACGGCGGAGACGGCGGCGGCCGTAGCTAGCTGCTCGGCGACGATGCGCTCCGGCTCCTCGGTGAGGCTGATGCGCTGCAGCTGGCCTTCTGCCGCCTGGAAGTTCTCAGGGATGCGCCCCACGAGCGGGGTTACGTCGACGTCAGACCAGTCGATCTCGTAGAGGACGTCCGTCTCGTAATCCAGCGGGCGCACCGCGCCCTCCTCGCATTTGAGGACGAGCGGCAGGTAGATCGCTGTATTGCGGAACTCAGGCCGGCGGGGGAGAGGTCGGGGTCCCCTGACCTCGCCCGTGCTCTCGTCCTCCACGCGCACCTCCTGGACCAGGTCGCCGAGGCCGCTCTCTTCGAGGCTCTTCTTGACCGCTGCCACGACCCGTGCGGTGTCGGCATGGTGGGTGAAGACGTAGCACTCGTCGAGCGCGTCGACGCCGGTCTTCTCAGCGTGAGGTTGGCGCAGGATGCGGCCCACCAGCTGGGTCATGGCGCTGAGGCTAGAACTGGCCGCTAACGAGCACAGGACGTACGCGAACGGGTTATCCCAGCCCTCCTGCAGCGCCTGTTTGGTGATGATCGCGCGTACCCGGTTGGTAGGGGAGAGGAGATCCTGGTTCTCGGGGTTGCTCAGGTCGTTCGTGTCCGCGGTCTTGATGGCGATCTCGCCCTCGGGGTCTAAGCCGGCCTGCGCCAGCCACTCCTTCACGTCAAGGGCATGGATAGCCTCTCCGTCCCGCTGGTCCGCCCCGGTGCGCTCGACCTGGATGAGCATGATGGGGCGGATGTAGCGACCACCGTTGGCTTGGTGCTCCCTGGCTTCCTGCTCGAGGGCATTGAGGCGCTCGAGGGCGGCGTTGAGCGTGGTGCGCCAGTCCGGGTTCTGGAGGGCGGCGAGGTTGAGGGGCATCTTGATCATGCCCTCGCGGTCGAGCTCCACCCCGAGCACCTCAACGAGGACGTTCGCGTAGCGCGCCGGGCGCGGGTTCCTTCCCCCGCGGGCGGCGACGTCCTTGGGGGTGGCGGTGAGCTCGAGCACGAAAGACGGGTTGAATCCGTAGAGGGTGTTGAACGCCAGCTCGCTTATGGCCCGGTGCCCCTCGTCCATGACCACGACGGGCCGGATGAGCCTCAGAGCGTTACCAAGGGAGTCCTTGACCATCGGCCACATGCTCCCGGAGCTGACGGCAGCGCTGTAGGCGTCCAGGTTCGGAGTCGCGTCGAGGGCCGCCTGGTGCGCCAACTGGTCGCCTTCGGGCGGGAAGAAGCCGTGGACGTCCCCGCGGTCCTGGAACATCTTGAGGGAGTCCTTCGTCTCGCGGTTGGCGGACTGCAGCATGAGCAGCATCACGCACAGGTGCGACTCCACGTCGCGCGCGTTCAGGGGGTCGTTCTTCTCGAGGATCTTGACGCGCCCGGCGGCGCTGCGGTCGAGCATCTGCCGGTAGGGATGCTCGCGGTCCTTGAGCTGCTTGAGCGTCTGGGAGTAGATGGCTTCGTTCGGGACGATCCACAGCACGAAGCCCGTGTTCCTGCCCAGGTAGCGCCCCATGACCTTCGAGAGCGCGCTGGTGGCCAGGTACGTCTTGCCGCCCCCCGTCGGCACCTTGAGCACGACGTTCGGCACGCTGCGGCCGGCCCCATCCCTGCGCGGAGAGTAGGGGATGCTGGAACGGGAGGCCGGAAGGAGACCTTTCTCCTTCATGGCGGCCCACGCCTTCGCGGCATGGTCCGGTACTTCTAGGCCTAGGTCAGGGTTCTCCTTCACAATCGCTTCTATCTGATCAGCCTTCTTCTTCTCCTCGATCAGGTGGTTCAGGTAGTCGTCGAA
>CAYSKN010000122.1:8205-9698 GCA_964431565.1 uncultured Gemmatimonas sp. | reverse complement strand
ATTTCGACCAGCAGCTGGCAGCCCATCACACGGGCATTAATCAGTCCGGCGGAGAGACACCCGATGATGTGAGCAGGTTCCAGCCGGACGTCAAGATCTATTCGCGTCTTGTGCAGGAGAGTTCGGAAGCGCAGGCAGTTCGATATGTCGGCAAGTCGCGCTATACCGGCCTTGAGTCTGGTGCCAAGGCCACGATCAAGGGCATGGGTGAGGGAGGACATGATGGCCCCGCCTTCATCACCAGGGTCCAGCACAGCGGATCGAATGGTACCTACTATGCCGGTGGTGATGCCTCGTCATATGTGAACTCCTTCGAAGCCATTCCACTGTCAACTCCATACAGGCCGCTGCGGCGCACACCTTGGCCGAGTGTTTCCGGTTCGCATGTCGGAATCGTCGTCGGCCCCGAAGGCGAGGAAATCTTCACCGATAGACACGGACGGGTTCAGGTTGTATTCAAGTGGGATATCGAGAACTCAACCAGACTCGAGCGTTCATGCTGGATCAGGGTCGCACAGCCATTTGCGGGTCAGCAATTCGGTGCGGTATTTCTGCCTCGCATAGGGCATGAAGTGATTGTCGACTTCCTTGATGGAAATCCCGATAACCCCATAGTAGTTGGCAGTCTCTACAACAGCGCAAATCTCCCGCCGTGGCCGCTGCCGGCCCACAAGACCCAGAGTGGAGTACGCACCCGGAGCACGCTCAACGGAGGACCGGACAACTTCAATGAGCTGCGATTCGAGGACATGAAAGGCAGCGAGCAGATCTACGTGCAGGCGGAGAAGGACCTGGACACCCTGGTGAAAAACGACGAAACCCGCAAGGTCGAGAACGATCGAACAACTACAATAATCAATAACGAAACAAAGACCGTTGTCGAAGGTTACGAGCACACAACCATCGAGAAGGGTGAGCAGATCATCACTGTCGCTGACAACAGTCGGAAATTGCACGTCGAGAAAGACCACGTTGTCACCATTAACGGAAACGAGACGATCTCGGTGAAGGAGAGTCGGAGCGTTCACGTCGATGGAGATCAGACGGTGATGATCAGCGGTCGCCATGACTTGACTGTGGACCAGGGCCAGTCCGTCACTGTGCTTACGGGCGGTGATGAAAAGGTGGTGAAGAACAAGGACGTTCTGGTCACAGCCGAGATGGGCGATATCAAGACAACCGCCAGCCTTGGCATCATCACTTTCGATGCGATGCAGAAAATCGTTCTCAAGGTGGGTACCAACTCCATCGTCATTGATCAGACTGGCATCACAATCAAGGGAGTGGTGACAAAGATTGAGGGTGCTGCAATGACACAGATCAAGGCTCCCATGACCCAGGTCAACGGAGATGCGATGGTTATGGTGAAAGGCGGAATCACCATGATCAACTGAATGGTCGGTCCATTGACAGACAGACTAAGCACCTGAGGAGCCGATGACGATACCAGCCGTGATTGCCGCTGATCCATACGCCGGTTTTTCAGTACCCAT
>CAYSKN010000122.1:6759-8195 GCA_964431565.1 uncultured Gemmatimonas sp. | reverse complement strand
ATGTTCACCCGCTGATGAGGCGGCTGTCCTGCTCAGCCCGCATCAATCGCTTGAGACTCTCTATGGCGTATGGTCCAGCAGACAGTATCTCGCTGAGACAATCCGTATGATCGCGGGCGTATTGCCTGCGCGTGAGAGCATATGGTGGGCGTGGGTATCCGCTCGTTATGGCACACAGGCAGAAGGCGGCAAGCCGGCAACGGCACAGGTTCACCAGGCGTTGACGGCCATTGAGCAATGGATCGTACGCCCGGAAGACAGCTCACGTCGTGCGGCATGGGCTGCCGGCAATGCGGCAGGGATGGACACACCGGTTGGCATGATCTCTGCTGCTGTGTTTCTCAGTGGTACTTCGGTAGCACCGCCAGGTTCACCTGCTGCACCCCCTCCCCCCGATGCTGGCATGCCGCTCGTGGCTGGCTCCATACTTCTGGCTTCGACATCCGGCCGAGCGGACCAGGTGACGCCGACACTGGTTGCCTTCGCCGCGCAGGGAACGGAGATCATCAGGCGACTGGGTGGATGGGACGCGGCCCTCAAAGTGGCATATGAAACGCATCAACGGCAGTTGAGCGAGTACGAAAGGGCAACCGCACCGCAGAAAGAGAGCTAGCCGATGGGATTTCCTGCTTCACGAATAACGGACATGCATGTCTGTCCGATGGTGACACCAGGCACACCGCCAGTTCCGCATGTGGGCGGACCGATCCTCACGCCCGCAAGTCCCACGGTCCTGATTGCGAAGCTCCCCGCTGCAGCAGTTGGCAGCATGTGTCTTTGCGTAGGGCCGCCGTCCACGGTCATCAAGGGCTCAACCACCGTGTTGATCGGAGGACAACCTGCTGCGCGTGTAACAGATAACACAGCACACGGTGGCATGATTGTGAGCGGTGCCCCGAACGTGCTGATTGGCGGCTGACCTCATTAAGTGGTTCAGCAAGCTGAACCAGAGGTTCCGCGATACTCGCATCCCGACGTGCATGTTTCCCGTACCACCACTGCGGACAGCTTGGGAAGTGCGGGCTTGAGCCGTTCCCAGATCCAGACAGCAAGCCGTTCGCTGGTGGGATTCTCGAGCCCATGGATTTCGTTCAGATAGCGGTGGTCCAGTTGATCGTGAAGGGGCCGGAATGCTGCCTTGATGTCAGCGAAATCGATAACCCAGTCCAAACCCGGCTGCAGCGGACCGCATGCGCGGATTTCGATACCGAACGAATGTCCATGGAGTCTGGCGCACTTGTGCCCCTCCGGCACATTGGGCAGACGATGCGCAGCCTCAATGGTGAATGTCTTGAAGATCTCGACAGGAGCGGTCATGCTCGAATTCTAGCTGATCTGCGGGCAGGCCGGATCCGGATATCGTCATTACGCAAGGATTCCGCCTCGTTCCCGTTGTTGCGGAGAAAACGGAATGTGGCAGCGGCACGTAGTTAACT
>CAYSKN010000122.1:0-6749 GCA_964431565.1 uncultured Gemmatimonas sp. | reverse complement strand
ACCACTTGATGAAGGTGGATATGGCAAGCCAGGAACACCAGAATCCAACTGTAATCAGCACTGCGCGGGTACGTGGGATATTCCTGACCACCACAGTGGTTCCCCACGCGGCTAGCGCCACTCCGTAGAGCCTGACCAGGTCCAACTGCACAAGCACATGATGCAGCGGGCGTTGATCAGTTTCAGAAACCAGCCATGCCAGGTTGGTGAGTGACTGACCGGCAGGATCAGCATCAATATCGAAGAAGGCCTGACCCGCCAGAGCTGCTGTCAAGGTCCCGAACCTGATCACGAACCCCGCCAGGAAGATCACGGCGAGAAGACCACTGATGCGAAACCGACCACCCATGAGCCCTATCAGCCCTGCCAGAGGCAGAGTGACAACCAGGTACTGGAAGGCCACGATGATCAATTGAAGTGTCAGCGTGAGCATGAGCTGCACTGGCTTACGGCCGGGTGAATAGTGAGCATACAACCATGTCATTTCACAGAGTGCCGAAACCAGCCATGGAACCGAGAGCCGGACACCACCGCGGCTGATCCTCTCCAGGCACATACGGGGGCTGATGAGCATCTCCATGGTGGCATTGAAGCTCTGTGCTATAGAGGACAGCGCCGATTGCACTGTCCGGCTTCGCGGTATGGCTGCCTGTGCGGTCACGACGGCTCCCAGGTGAAGTCCGAGTGGTACCCTCCGCCGAATATGAGCGCTCTGGTCAGCGATCCGTCATTCAGGAGATGCATGCGCACCACCGATGAGCCGACCACCGGTGGTGCTTTTCCCGTGTTCAGGAATCAGCCAGGCAACAGCCGAGAGTGGATGCACCACAGGTTCCGTGCCACATAGTGGTGGGGCACCCTACAACGCTGAACGCCTTATCGAACATTTCGATCGCCATGATCCACGTGGTACCGGCTCCACCGACGTTTGTCGGCATGAGAATCGCCTGATCGCAAGCCTCGTCAAGAGATCCTGCCGGATGTTGCGGTAGTTGTGCGAGTGCTTCGCCGGGCAGAGTTTCCCTGAACGTCGGGTCCTTCCAGGCCCGCACCGTTATGTCTGATGACATATGACCTCCTGTATGTTGAACGCAGCGCGTATTCTGCCGACTCGCAGCGTGCTCTTCCGGGGTGCCGGCAACCTCGCTTTCCACATGCATGGCTAATACCCAGCTGGGTGGCCTTCCTCATCCTGCCCGGCGAGTCAGATCACCTGATGAGATCCGTTCTCGGAGGATGTCCTCTGGCAGGCCTTCCGCAACCACACGACCCTCATGGAGATCAAGTATCCAGTCTGCCTCTTCCACTGCTGAGAGACGGTGCGAGATGATCAGGCGTGTGCATCCCAATGCACTCACGTTCTTATTGACTGCCTGCTCCGTAGCGATATCAAGCTGGCTGGTGGCTTCATCAAGCACCAGGAAATCCGGCTGGTGCAATAGTGCACGGGCCAAGGCCAGACGTTGCCGCTGACCTCCCGAGAGAGCCACTCCGCGATCTCCCACATATGTGTCATAGCCGAGTGGCATGGCCATGACTTCGCGGTCGAGGCAAGCCAAAGCTGCAGCCCTACGCACATCGCTCACACTGCTGTCCTGACGACCCAGCACGATGTTGTCCATGATGGTGCCGTTGAAGACATCCAGGTCCTGGAGCACTGCGCCTGTACGACCGCGCAGCCAGTGACTCGTGACATCATCCAGTGGCGCCTCGTCGTGCAGGACCAGTCCCCGGGTTGGCCGCCAGAGGCCAAGCAGTAGTTTGGCCAGCGTGCTCTTGCCGGACCCGGTAGAACCTATGATGCCGAGCGTGCCACCAGGTGGAATTATGCACGAGATCCCTTTGATGACAGGCGGTGTCGAAGTGCCAAAGCGAAACTCGATATCCCGGCACTCGACACGCCTTCCCTTCCGCTCGTGATCGTTTTCCGTACCGATGTGACCAACAACAACGGATCGTGCGGCATGTTGTACGTTTTCGGGGATATCCGGCTCGGTATCGAGTACATCGAGAACCCGCTCCATGTAGACACCTGCGATCTGCAACTGCTGTACAGATTGAAGAAGTGTCAGCACCGGCTGAATGAATGATGTTACCAGCGCGGTTGCTGCCAGCATGACACCCAGCGACATGTGTCCCTGGTTGACCCCATGCAAGCCAATTAGTAACGCGATTATTGGCGTGAGCAGTCGCACTGCCCCCAGCACCGACTCGGTTGCGGCGTTCAGCATTGCCAGATCAAATGTGGCCGCAAGAGTGCGACGAAATGCCAGACGCCAGCGGGCAAGCAGCGCAGCCTCGGCGGCCACCGCTTTCACGTAAGTGATCCCGCCCAGTGTCTCGACGGCACAGCCATGTTCGGCAGCCCGCGCATCCAGCATCTGACCGGCCAGTGTGCGCTGACGGTTCATTACGAGCCAGACCATGCCCATCTGTGCCAGCGCCGAAGCCGTGGCCAGCGCTGCCAACGGTGGCGACATCCAGGCGAGAACCATGAGAAAGCCCAGGGCCATAGGTCCATCCAGGCTTGCTGCCACCGTCTGGGTGGTAAGCAGCTCCTTTATGACCGCATTGCTGTTAAGTCGCAGTAACAGGTCTCCGGTGGATCGTTGCAGGAAGAAGGCGTAGGGCAACCTGAGCAGATGATCGAAGAATCCCGTGGATATGCGTTCATCGATCAGTCGTTGAAGCCGGGCGATGACCCATCCTCTACCCAATGAGATCCCCGTGCGGGCAATAGTCATGGATACAAGCGCTGCCGACACCGGAATCAGTCCATATGCCTGCCAGTCGAAATGATTATCCACAAGCCACGCGGTCAATGCGGGTACAAGAAGTCCGAAAAGCTGAAGCCCCAGTGATGCAAGAATCGTCAGCACAAGGAAGTAACGGGCCTTGCTGAAGGAAAACGCCCACGTCAGATACCGTCGGTAGTGACTTGTCGACTGTCTTGACCGTAGTTGGAATTCCGGGGCCGGATCGAACTCCACCGCAACACCAGTGAAGTCGGCCGCCATGTCCGTGTGCGTACACCGCCTGCGACCGAAGGCCGGGTCGATGATAGTGGCGGCACTTGTGTCAACCCGTTCGAGAACGACGAAGTGTCGGTTGCGCCAGTGCAGGAGCGCAGGGAGCCCCAGCATCGCATAGCCATCCCTGGGTACATGCCGTATCCGCCCTGTGAGGCCTTCTTCAGCGGCAAGTCGTATCAGTGCTGCAACGGACAGGCCATCCCGGCCCACCGTGACACGTTCACGCAACTCGTGCAACGTGGCATGCCGGCCGTGGTAACCCAGGAGCATCGCCAGACATGCCGGTCCGCACTCCATGTCGGACAGCTGACGCACCAGGCGCACTCTGCCACGCCGTCCTGCGTGCCATGCCGCAACCAGGCTTGCCTGCCATCTCATGATGTCACCACATCTGGCAGAGTCATGGTCAGGACATCGACCACCTCATGGCCAGCAAGGCGCAGCATACCAAGTCCGATACCAGCGAGCCCGGTCATCAGTCCGGGCGTCTCCGTTCCTCGCGGAACTCCACAAAGTGGTCCATGCCGATCGACCGAATTGAGCAATTGGTCGACCGAAGTATGCCTTCGTTCGGGCTCGTCCATCACAGGCGCATGTCGCCACACCTCATCGATGAACAACACGTTCCCCATTGCTCCGTGACACAACGAGTGATTGCCCGGGAACCCCGCGTTGAGCGTCTCATTCACCGCCAGGCACAGGTCATCGGTAAGCATGACGGTAAATGACTTGTCCTGCGCAAGCTCGAGCAGACGGAGCCGGACCAGACCGATACCTGGTGCTCCGTGGCACCATGCATGCATTGATGGCCACCTTCTTGAGTCGTTACTGATGGCGATAGTGCGATAATCGGGCCAGTAGCCACCTGCTTCTTCCGTGCATTGTCTTTCGTAACTTATGGCTTTCATCGCGGTATCTAGGCAATCATCGCTGCCCGTCAGGCTACCGGTGCGGTACAGAGCAAGGGCCATGCCCGATGCGCCGTGCGAGAGGCCCGTAAGGGGGCGCGTTGCATCCATGCGAGTCTGCCAGGCCACTCCGGCAGCCTGGGGCACTGCGTGTCGTATGAGGTGAGTGGATGCCGCCGCAAGCCGCCCGTGATATGCAGACGCGCTCTGGAATTGTGGGAGTGCGGTTGCAGCCAGCAGGTAGCCTGCAGCACCAGACATGATATCGAACTGGTCATCCGCATAGAGATGCTGTCCGGCACGTTCGATCAGGATATCTGACAGGCGGGCATACCGACGTTCCCCGAAGACGGTTGCCGCGTGAGCATACACCAGAGCGCCGCCGCTGAAGGCGTTGAATGCGCCTCCGGCAAAGGGCGGTGTTGGCAACCGACCCGCCGCTTCGTACTCGCGCTCGTACTCAATGGCATGCTCCAGACGGTCCGCACACGAATCAAGCGTGATCCTGGCAAGCTCGCCGGCCTGCTCATGACTTTCCAGTCGAGCCGCTTCAGTGAGAAACAATGCGACGCCAAGCCGTCCGTTGTATACATCGTCATCCAGCGGTTGCACCACCCATCGCTTCTCATTTTCAAGAGTGACCCCAAGCCAGTTCGCATCCTTACCGTCTGTCAGCGCCAGGCCTCTGAGTCGCTCGACAATTGCCATTGCATGTTGTTGCGCGCGGGCGCTCAGATCGCCGTCGGTGCCCGGGTTCTCGTTTGGCACGCCTGGTGTTGTCCGCGCTGTCAAAGGGATGGCGTGCACGAAGAGTGATGCTTCTGAAGTCTTGTCTGCGACAGGCGCGCGTGGGGGCGCAGCATGAGTTCCCGAATCGAGGGCGGACAGAGCTGCCATTATGAACCAGCACTGACGATCGCGATCGGAGACGCTGAGTGCTGCCATACGTCGTTGCATGCTCGAGTATGCTTCCGAGGCGAACACGTCACGGATCTCCTCGTCGTCGGATGTCCAGAGCGAAGTCGAATCGGGGCGACTTCTGAAGTGCGGCACATCTCCTCTGCGAAGATCCCGCAGTTCGTGCGGAACTATGCGAGCCAGCCATGGCCTGGTGTTGCATGAGCGCCAGAGGACTTCAAAGTGGATATCACGGTCTACCGCATCACGCAGAAGATCCGGATGACACCCGTCACGCAACAGAGTAGCGTAGAGTGATGTGTTACGTAGTACCGCCCGCACTTCGACCCTTCTGAAGGCAGCGAGCAGGCCATCAGCTGGCAGCAGGCGATCACGATTGGCGAGCAGGCAGTCGTACGCTTTCCTGAAGCCGGCCACGAGATGCTCCGTAAACAATCCCGGACTTGCCACGCGTCCATCGAGGACGGGCTGATTCTTCGCTGCAGGCATCCTGACTCTGATACGCTTCATGTGCATCATGTCGGTACCGACAGCAGTGAGCATCGGTTGTGCAGCGGGTAACCATTGACCTCCCTTGCCACCGACACCGCTCAGCTCGAGTGCCTCACCATCCTCACCGACGTGACTCCAGTTGGGGAGCAGACCCACACGCATTACCGAGTTGGCATATGCATCCCAGGCATTCAGCCCCGCATCGGGCGAGACGGCTGCCTGCTTTGGATCCATTGCGGGACGCGGATGAAACAGAGCCTCGAGATCCACCACGACAGGAGTGTCGCCGCTGGCGATGACATTCTCCATGTGCATGTCAGTGGCCTCAAGGGTATGCAGAATGGCCAACTGCGCACCAAGCCGGTCATAATATCGAATCAGCCCATCGACGCTTTCACAGGCGTGGTGCTCAATGAACTCGCTCCACCCGTGAGTCTCACGCAGCAAGAGACGTGGCTGCCTTAGCGTATGATCACCGATGGCTCTCGCCAGCCAGGCCAGCACATCGTTATAGGCCCGGTCCACAGCGAGCGACCTGGCCTTATAGACCAGTCTGTGACCGGAGTCGAAAGTCAGTATGGTGACATGCCGGCCGCCGCGATGTCTGTCCCCGGTAGTCGGGACTACACCCTGCAGGCGACCAAGTGATGCACCACCAAGAATTGCCTGTTCGATATCTGTGTGGTCCGCAGTGAGGCGTTGTGCCACTTCCGACCAGTGCCGGACCCAGTTGGCCGTGGTGTCTTCAACCAGACGCAACAGTACCGGGTACTCATTGAAGAGTGACTCGCGAAAGGCGCATGTCTTCAGCTGCCGCAGAAAGTCCTGAAAGCGCTCTTCTCCGCTCGCGCCTGCGAGCTCTTCCCGCAGACGCATCACATTGAGCTCAAGGGTCAAGACCTTCGAGACATGATCGAACAGGATTGCTGTCAGCGAGGAAACAGCCAGATCAACCATGTGGGCCGGTGATATCACGACGCTCTCCAGTGCCTGGATATCTCCTAACCGTCGTATCAGCTGCGCCTGTGCGTGACTGATATGTGGAGTGAGCAGATCCGTGAATCCATTCAGAGATGACATAGGATTCTCCGGGTCTACGTTGTGCTCCACCGGCACACACTGCATTTCATCAGGTATCCATTGTGCCAACGGATTGGTTCGGTCCAATGTGGTCGGCATATCTGGCAGAGCGAGGAGCCCCGGAAGGTCTCCCTCCCCGAGTCCGTCAGCGGCAAGACGCTCGGCGAAGCGCACAGGATCTCCCGCACTGCAGCGCTCCCGCCAGCGGATTTCCCGATATCGGCCGGAGGGTTCGGCGAAATGGCAGACAACATTGTCCCTTGGAGCCGGGAACTGGTCGGTACGCTGCCTCATGGCGTGACAGCGCTCAATACGCTCT
>CAYSKN010000121.1:0-9727 GCA_964431565.1 uncultured Gemmatimonas sp. | reverse complement strand
TCCGGTTGCCAGCAGTTCCTGACTCCGGACGTTGTTGATTCGCTCACCAACGTTCTCTTCCATGAACATGCGGCCACCACCAGCGCCGCAGCACATCGATCTGGACTTTGTGTGCACCGGCTCCACGATATCGATGATGGGCAGTGCCTTCCGAAGCGTGTTGCGTGGTGGATCGTAGACGTCGTTGTAGCGGCCCAGATAGCATGCATCGTGATAGGTGATCCTGAGTCGCTCACCCTCCTCGGTGTCGAGCGGTATGCGGCCCTCGTCGAGCAGGCGTTCGATATACTCGCTATGATGGATGACCTCGTAGTGCCCACCCAGGTCCGGAAACTCCTTCCCCATCTGGTGAAAGCAGTGTGGACAGAACGTGACGATCGTCCTGACCTGGTAGTTGTTGAGCGTCTCAATGACACCCTTGGCGAGAATCTGGTAGAGATACTCATTGCCCATGCGGCGGGCAGGATCACCGTGACAGCTCTCCTCTTCGGCGAGGATGGCGAAGTTCACCTTCGCAGCCTTGAGGATCCGCGCAAGTGCCACTGTGATCTTCTTGGCCCGGTCATCGAAGGAGCCCATGCAGCCCACCCAGAACAGGATATCTGGCTGCCTGCCCTCGGCCACCATCTCAGCCATGGTGGGAATGTTCATTCCCTCAGCCCACTTACCGCGTTCAGACGGACTGAAGGCCCACGGACTGCCATTGCGTTCCAGGCTTGTGAGCGCGGGTTGCAGTTCCTCGGGGAAACGTGATTCCATCAGTACGAGATCACGTCGCAGCTCGTTGATGATCTCAAGTTGATCAATGCTTTCGGGGCATTCCTGCACGCAGGCACGACAGCTGGTGCAGGCCCAGAGCTCTTCCTCCGTGATCCAGTCGTCGAGGAGGTTCCTGGCGAGCACGGCTTGTTGCTCCTCCGTCGCAGTACCACCAGCGGCGGAAACTGCGTCAAGCACCAGACCCTTCTCTTTCATGCGGCCGCGGGTTTTCACCATTATCATGCGCGGCGAGAGCAGCTTGCCGGTCATGTTCGCCGGACACGCTGCAGTACAGCGGCCGCACTCGGTACACGAGTAGCTGTCGAGAATATTCTTCCACGAGAGGTGCTCCACGTCGGCAGCACCGAACTGCTCGGCGTCCTCCGCTTCCAGATCCATCGGCTTCATGGCACCAATGCGCCCAGGGCCGCTGGTGTTCGCGAACCACACGTTGATCAGCGCAGTGAGCACGTGAAGGTGCTTGGAGTCCGGCAGATGGTTCAGGAACCAGAGGATCAGCACTGCGTGGATCCACCAGCTCGCCAGCGCCATAACGTGTGCAGCACCGGATGACATACCCTGAAAAAGCGGTAACAGACCCGCAGTGATGAAACGTCCTGTGGTGTCGGCTCCTGGCTGCAGTGCATCACCCACGAACACCAGCAGCAGAGTGACCATCAGCACGCCAATCACGGCGAGGACGAGCACAGCATCTTCACCATGGATAGGATCGTTGCTGAACCTCCGCGGACGGGTGACCAGCCGGCGGTAGAGAAGCCATATCACCGCCAGCAATACGAACACAGCGAAGAACTCCTGCGAGAACACGTACAACACATACAGGAATCGCGGCAGGATCATGCTCCACGTGAAGGGCGTGTAGAGTCCCTGGATCATGATCTCCACCGTGCCGGCCGCAAGCACACAGAACCCCCAGAAGACCAGTGCATGCATCAGGCCGCCCAGCGGATCACGCATGATCTTTGTCTGCCCGAAGCCGATGAGCAGCAGGTTCTTCGTGCGAATCAGCGGGTGATCGGTGCGATCCTCTGGCTTCGCCAGCCGGAGCCAGCGCATCAGTTTCTGCGCCTTCCTGTAGAAGATCGAGAGGCCGGCGACAAGGATTACAGCGAAAACGAGATTGGACAGGGTCATGGTGCGAAGCCGAGCCGGGCGTGAGGGGGCGAACAGCGCACGAGACATCTATCAATGGCCGCGCCCCACCGCCGGAAGACGATGGGGCGCTGACAGCACATTGTTACATCTATCAACCCTGGGCCCTGGCAGCCTTTACCGCAGCCGTGAGCGCAGGTACCACCTCAAATACATCGCCCACGATGCCATAGTCCGCGACCTTGAAGATCGGCGCGTCCTTGTCCTTGTTGATGGCAACGATCGTCCTGGACGTGCGCATGCCGGCGAGATGCTGGATGGCGCCGGAGATGCCCAGTGCGATGTAGAGATCGGGGCTCACATTGCGACCTGTCTGGCCAATCTGATCAGAATGCGGACGCCAGCCCTCATCGGTTACCGCACGGGTGGCGCCTACTGCGGCATTCCCGAAGGCATCGGCCAGATCCTCGCACAGCTTGAACTGTTCTGCCGACTTGAGCCCACGTCCACCGGCAATGACCACCGGTGCATCATTGAGATCGACCTTGTCAGTGCTGCCCTGACGGAGCTCCACGACCTTCACCCGCGACGCCAGTGGATCCGCTGCCGGACTAATGGTCTCGGCCTCGAGCGGTCGGTCACTTGCAACGGGCTGAATGGCTGCCGGGCGCAGCGACAACAATGAGGGTGACCCGCTGAGCATCAGCGTGGCGATGGTCTTGCCATTCATGTTGAAGTGCTCGCCCACCACCTGTCCATCTTCCAGAGTGAATCCACTCAGGTCCGGCGCGAGGCCAAGGCCCAGCCGCGCAGCGACACGTGGTGACAGATCGCGACCCTGTGCGGTGGCGCTGAAAACTCCGAAACCGTAGTCACCACCGCGCAGCCGGCCTGCAAGCGTGGATGTAAGCGCCTCCGGGTTGTACTGCGCCAAGCCTTCGTGCTCGAGCACCAGTACTCGATCAGCCCCATGCTGCGCGAGCGAACCCGCCCTGGCACGGATACCCGGGGCCCCCGCCAGCACCGCGTGCACGCTGCCACCGCCACTGAGATCAGCGAGCCTGCGGGCAGCCGTCACCGCCTCGAGAGCAACCTTTCGCAGCTCGCCGCCACGAACTTCCGCAAATACGAGAACATTGGCCATGATCAGAGTACCTTCGCTTCAGTCTGGAGGAGACGCACAAGCTCCGGCACTGCGGCCGCATTGTCACCCAGGATACGTCCGGCAGCCCGCTCTGGCGGGAGCGCCATCTTCGTCACCACTACACGCCCGTCATCTGTAACAGCCGGTTTCACCTCCAGCGGTTTCTTCTTGGCCGCCATGATTCCCTTTAGTGACGGGAGTCGTTCCTTGTTGAGCCCATCGTCAATGGTGAGCACGGCCGGCAGCGGGAACTCCACCACCTCGCTGGCCCCTTCAAGTGCACGCTCGGCACGACCCTTCCATTCACTGATGTCAAGCCGAAACACATTGGTGACACATGGCAGGTCCAACAGTTCGGCAACCATTGGGCCCATGAGCTGACTCATGGAATCCACCGCTATGCGACCGAACAACACTAGGTCATAGCCGCCATCCTTCAGTTCCGCTGCCAAGGCACGCGCAACCGTGAGACCGTCAGCAGGCATGGTCGGAGCCTGGAGAAGGATGCCACGATCAGCACCCATTGCCAGGGCCTTGCGAATCTGCTCCTGAGCCGCATCGGGCCCGAGCGAGATCACAACAACCTCGCCAATATTGTTGTTCTTTTCCTTGAGCTGCAGACCGGCTTCGATGGCCCACAGGTCGAAGTCGTTCACGTCGTACTTGAGTCCCGTATCGTCCACACGGGTACCATCTGCCGCGATGGTGAACTTCGCTTCCATCACGGGCACACGCTTGATACACACGGCGATCTTCACCGCGGTCGCTCCGTTCGAGAGTCAAAGGGAAAACACACAGGCAACTGGGAAGCTAGGGAACGTCACCGTGTCAGGCAATGCGACGGCAGCGTCATGTTTCAGCCGAACGAGTGGCGCGGCGGCCGAGAATGCGCTTACGGGTTCCGCAAGTGCGGAAAGCACTTCCGGACCTTGCTGGTAGCAAGAGCATCGAAACAGCCCAGGCTCATCTGAATGCATTCAGTCCTGTAAGGGCCTGACCAAGAATGAGGGAATGCACATCGTGTGTGCCCTCATACGTGTAGACGCTCTCCAGGTTTGCCATGTGACGCATGGCAGCATACTCGGCGAGAATGCCGTTCGCACCCAGGAGACGGCGTGTCTCGCGTGCGATGTTGGTGGCGATCTCCACGTTGTTCCGTTTTGCCAGTGAGACCTGCTGAGGCGAAAAATTGCCAGCGTCCTTCAGGCGACCCAGATGGAGCGCGACAAGCTGCCCCTTCACGATTTCCGTTAGCATGTCGGCAAGACGCACCTGCTGGATCTGGAAACCTCCAATGGGCCTGTCGAACATCACGCGGCTCTTTGCATAGTCCAGAGCCTCCTCCATGCACGCCATTGCGGCACCGAGCACACCCCAGGAGATACCATAGCGAGCCTGGGTAAGACACATGAGCGGACTCTTGAGACCGTTCGAACCGGGGAGAATGGCGTCGGCTGGCAGGTGCACATCGGACAGCGTCAGCTCCGATGTATCGCTGGCACGCAGCGACAGTTTCCCCTTCTGATCACGCGCGTGGAACCCCGGGGCATCCGTGGGCACGATGAACCCGCGAATCGAGCTGTCCGCGGTGTTCTCACCCGTCTTGGCCCAGACTACCGCTACATGCGCCTTTGAGCCATTGGTGATCCACATCTTGGAGCCATTGAGTATCCAGGTTCCATCGGGTTGCTGCCGCGCACGCGTGAGCATTCCCGATGGGTTCGATCCGTAATCCGGCTCGGTGAGACCAAAGCAGCCTATCAGTTCGGCTCTGGCCAGCCTGGGCAGATAGTGGCGTTTCTGCTCTTCCGACCCGAATGCAAAGATCGGATACATGACCAGCGCTCCCTGTACCGACACAAAGGATCTGATCCCCGAATCTCCGCGCTCAAGCTCCTGCATTATGAGGCCGTAAACAACGTTGGACAGGCCGGCACAGCCATAAGTTTCGGGGAGATTGGCACCCATGACTCCAAGCTCTGCAAGGTCCGCAATGAGCTCATCGGGGAAACGGCCATCCACATAGCAGCTTCCGATGATCGGAATTACCCGCCCGTTGACGAATCTGCGGATCCTATCGCGGATTGCGCGTTCCTCCTCGGTGAGTGCTGCATCGATATTGAACAGATCGCCCGGATGGGCCTTCAGTTCGGCAGATGGAAGCGCCATGGATGAACCCGTTTGCATGTGAGCCATTATGGTACGGAAAATGCATAAACAGTGTTCCCTCAACTGCGACAATCTACATCGCGATTCCGGCTGGAGGCGCGGCACACCACCGCTCACGAGCAGGCAGTGCAACAGGGTTGACACCTGACGGCCATGGTGATCGGTTCCTTCTGGAGTGCTGCGCTGTTCCCACCATAACACGAGAGGACACGACGATGCGTCGCCTGTGGTTATTGAGTCTTGCTCTGCTCCCGCTTGCGGGATGTTCCGGCGGTGGGGACGATGACGGCAAGGTTACACCACCTCCCACTCCTACCATTGGTATTCAGGTTGCGCCTGCATCAGCAACGGTCAACCGAGGTGCCAATACCACCGCAACCATCACGCTGTCTCGTGGTGGCAACTACACTGGTGCAGTCACACTGACGGCGAGCAGCGTTCCTGCCGGTGTCACGGTGACATTCAACCCGAGTTCACTCGCTGGTGCTACCACATCGGCTACAGCCACGATCGCAGTGAGCAACACTGCAGCAGCTGGTGCGCAGCCGCCAATACAGATCACGGCTGCGGGTACCGGAGTCACTTCTTCCAGCGCGGGTTTCACGCTCACTGTCACACAACCGTCCATTGCGCTCATCAATGTCCCGACAACCCTTTCCGTGGTCCAGGGCGACCGTGCCACTACACCCATCACCATCACCCGCATCGGTGGCTATGGCGGTGAAGTAACAGTTACGGCGACGGGCCTGCCAGCGGGCGTCACGGCACCGCCTGTTGTTATCGGAGCGGCAGCCACCACCGGCACCATGACGCTCACCGCAGGAGCAAACGCTGCCGTCGGTACTTCGGGAATTACCCTCACTGCCAGCGGAACAGGTGTGAGCCCGCAGACGGCCACTGTTAGTCTCACCGTTACGGCGGCAGCCACTCCGTCGTTCTCGCTCACGGCAAGTCCCGCAGCAGTCAGCTTGGCAGCAGGGCAAAGTGCAAGCTCAACCGTGACTCTTGCACGTTCGGGGGGCTTCACTGGTGCTGTGACACTTGCCGTGACAGGGGCTCCCGCGGGCATGACTGCTACATCCGCTCCCGCATCGGTTGCCTCGGGTGCCACGAGTTCAACGCTCACCATCGCTACCACGTCGGCCGCAGCGCCCGGAAGCTACAGCCTTACCATTACCGGGTCGGCGACGGGAGTCGCCAACCAGACGACAATCGTAGCAGTCACAGTTACGCCGGCGCCTGGGATCGCCATAGCAACGAGCACGTCAACGGTTTCCGCTGCTGTCGGTTCCAACGCCAGCACCGGCGTGACCCTAACTCGCTTGGGCGGCTATGCAGGAGACGTTTCGCTCGCTGCCACTGGCCTTCCGGCAGGCGTCACCGCTACGTTCGCACCCGCAACGCTCAGCGGTACCACAACGTCGTCAACACTGACCCTGACGGTTGGGAGTTCCGTGGCAACCGCCAACTATCCACTTGTTGTCAGAGCCACTGGCCCGGCAACCGGTGGGTCGGTCACCGCTGCGGCCAATCTCACGCTCACAGTGACCGCAGCCCAGGGCTACACGTTGTCCGCCAGCGCGGTAACGCTGCAGCAGGCTGGCAGCGGTACCAGCACCGTTGCCATTGTTCGCAGCGGAGGCTTTGCCGGTGCAGTCAACCTGTCCGTGAGCGGTCTGCCGAACGGAGTCACCGCGTCGTTCAACCCTGCAGCAGCCACAGGCAGCACGTCCACGCTCACATTCACGGCAACAGCTAGTGCAACCGCCGGTAACTTCACCGCAACCATCAAGGGAACTGCCACAGGATTGGCAGATGTGATCACCACGGTAGCCGGCACAGTCACTCTGAGCGGGGGAGGTGGTGGCGGTATCGTGAACTGGACATTCTGCTCGGCAGATCGATTCCCCATATGGTTCGCAGTGCAGAACGGCGACGGAGACTGGAGCTCGCTCGTGGCCAGCGGTACCACAAACCGCGTGTACACGTTCAGCGTGGGAGCAAAGGGCGGTATCGCATACGCCATGAAGGACGAAAGCGGTCGGGTTGACGTCAGTGTGTTCTACATGGCAGGTACCGAAATGCCCCTGGCCGCCTCGCAGGAGTGCGAAGTAAGTCGCGCCACACACACACTCACCGGGACCGTGAAAGGGTTGACTGGCGGTGGCCTCTTACCGCCTTCTGCCGTCATCAGTGTAGGATCGGCCTCAAAAAGCGTTAACGCAGATGGCTCGTTCACCATAGAGAATGCACCAGTCGGATTGAGCGATTTGCTGGCCGTGCGTTCTTCAATCGACATGTCGTCCTTCTCGATCTCACCGAACAAGCTCATTCTGCGCCGGGATGTCAATTACACCTCGCAGATTCCCGAACTCAACTTCGAAGGTACGGAAGCGTTTGCTCCTGCGAGCGCGGTATACACCATATCGGGACTCGCCGGTGAACAGAACGTGATGGCGACATCGACCTTCTCCACCGCCAACGGATCGACCGGTGGCTTCAGTTCCGTCAATATTTCAGGCGGATCACAGATGACGATCTACGGCATTCCAGCTGCAAAGACACAGGCCGGAGACCTGCATCAGGTCATGGCCGCAGCAACGACGATGAACGGGGCCGACATCAGTTCGATGCGCGTCGTATATCAGGTCAATCAACAGCTTGTCAACCGCACTGTTTCACTCGGTGCACAGCCGCCCGCCCTCTCGCCGAGCCTGATCACCACCGCACCGTATGTGCGACTGGGTGCATCCGGCAACTGGCCGGCTGACTATGGCAATGCAATATCCATCATGTACACTCAGGAAGGTGTTGACGCCAACACCTGGACCCTGACGCTCAGCAGGGGCTATAGCGGCACGGGGAACAACAGTTGGACACTCACAATCCCGAACTTCCTGGAAGTGCAGGGTTTCCAGACAGCATGGGGGTTGTCAACCGCCGGTACTACGCAGTTTACCGGTTCCTTCATGGGCTTCACCAGCGGGTTCAACCCCATCACTGGCCAGTTCGCCGAAGGCGGTTCATGGAGGGCTGCAATGCGTATGGGTGAACTTGGTATGTCTTCGCTGCGACGCTGATCTTTCATACCATTGTCGCCGAGGTCGCCGCAGATCACCTGATCTGCGGCGACCCTTGCACCGTCCGCCCGAATCAGAAGGTGTGCTGACGGCTCTCACCCAGCCCAGGACAGCCGTTGTACACCGCGATGAGCCCTCACTTCCCGTCGTGCAGCTGGCGTGATCCCCAACTGACGGGCCCTCGCCCTGAATTCCCGACCGTGATCTACCGGACGTCCGGTTTCATGCTGCCATTGATGAACCATCTCGTGGAGCAGCGTGTGTATGACCTCGGCCCACACATCCCTTCTTACATGACGCCGTGAAAGCACGATCTCCGGTGCAGCATGGGTGGAGCCTGGATCGAAATGACCGAGTCGGGTTGCCATTCGTCCGGAGAGACGCAGGTCGATAGGCTTGAGAGCACTGTCGAACCAGCTCCTATTAAGCTGTGCGTGTGCTTCCCGGAGCTGTGCCAGCGTCAGGGAATCACCCGCGCGTGTGGGCTCCCTTCGCCTGACTGCGGGAAAGCGGTCAACCTCATGCGCCAGGATGATCCGGCACGCTGCCTTGCGCTCTGCTCTTGTGCGTGCACAGGCAAAGGAAACTATTGCAGCCAGCACCCGCTCCGGCGCATCGGCATACCCTTCATGAACGCGGAGGGTACGCCTGCTGAACGACACCATCACCGAGCGCGTACGCACAAGCACCACAGCATCCACCTCACGGAGGCCCATGGTAAGCAGTTTCGAATGCATGGCAGCCGCTCGCTTGCGCCGTTCAGTGCGTCCGGCTGGGTGCCCGGGGCGATCTGAGGTAACCTTTACCCTGTCGTGCGATTCCTGTATTGTCGCAACATGTGTCGTCTGCTGCGCAGAATCCCCGCCTGCCACACCCAGCAGCAACGATGGCGTGCCATGCGGCTCCTTCATGGCGTCAGCAGGCGTTTCGTTCAGGAACTCGAACGCAAGCTGCAACCAGCTCAGGCGAGACATCGCACGCAAGATGATACCACGAACCTCAGGCAGGGGGCTTCGCGGTCACGGCTCAGACACTGCATGGGTATGCCGCGGAAGTGAGGCAGTCATGAGGTCCGGCATGAACCGACCATCCAAGAACGTCCATACCTGCACGGTGACCTCGTCGTTCGTTGCTTCGATCACATTGAGCGAACTTGGCCGGTGCCCCCGTGCGCGTCGGGATAGTGTGTTGGCAGCACTGAGGAGAAAGCGTCCTGTGTCACGCTCCACCACCTCCACCCGCGCCTCGTGATCGTGTCCGGTACAAACCACATCCACGTTCATGCCGGCTATGCGATCGAGCGTGGGAACAGGGTGCACAAGCCCCCATCGATGTGAGAGGCGCCCCCGCACCACGTTGTGGTGCACAACCAGAAGACACAGATCACCATGTGGACTCGCTGCCAGCCGGCGGGCTTGGTCTGGCTCCGGGCGCGAATATCGGTGAGAGCGCAGCCATCTTC
>CAYSKN010000120.1:0-9790 GCA_964431565.1 uncultured Gemmatimonas sp. | reverse complement strand
CGGTTCAAAGATAATTCTGGGTCGGCAATTTCCGGCGGGAAAGGGACTTGAAGAAGGCGAGGCTGTGCTGGACATGCTGGCACGAAGCCCCAACACTGCAAGATTCATCGCAACAAAACTGGCCAGACGTTTTGTAAGCGACACGCCTCCGGTTGCACTGGTTGATCGGGCAAGCCATGTGTTCCTGACTTCAAATGGCGACATTCGACAGGTGGTTCGCACCATAGTCACGAGCCCGGAATTTTTCAGCAACTCGGCATTCCGGGCCAAGGTCAAGTCACCATTTGAACTTGTCATAAGCACTCTCCGTGCATTGAACGCTGCTCCGGATTCCACCGCACGCACTGCGCAAGTTATTGCCAGGCTAGGCCAGCCGATCTTTGGACACCAGGCACCCAACGGCTACCCGGAAACTGGTGACGCGTGGATGAACACGGGCTCAATACTCAACCGGATAAACTTTGGCATGGCTGCAGCAGGCGGCCGCATTCCGGGTATAAGCCTGAAAGGCTGGCCCGGAGCAGGAAACCTTGCGGGCCTGCCGCACGATAAGCAGGTGGAAGGTGTCATCGGCGAGCTGTTTGGCGGAGCGGTGTCAACTGATACCCGCGAAGTCCTTCTTGCAGGCTCCAATCCGTTTCTCACCGCACGAAGCAGGAACGCTTCAACCGACTCACTTTTTCAGTCGGATAGCGTTGCAGTCAACGGCCAACAGCCCCGCAGTCAGCGTAACTCATCTGTTCCCTCGAGCCAGAGACAGGAGCGTCGGTCATCGGCCGCCGCGCTGGCGCAGACCATCGGCCTTGCCTTGGGCTCACCCGAATTCCAGAGGCGATGATGAACAGACGCATTTTTCTCCGTGATGGCGCCCTTGCACTCGTCACGCTCGGCCTGAGTCCGGCGTTTCTACGCCGCACCGCCATGAGTATGGAACTGCCTCGACGTGCGCAGGGGAAAACGATCATCGTGCTATTCCAGCGTGGAGCGGCCGATGGCCTCAGTGTACTGGTTCCATTCGGCGACAAGTACTACGCCGAGGCGCGTCCTCAGTTGGCAATCGGAACCCCTGCACGTAACAGCGGCAGCAAGGGAGCCATTGACCTTGACGGTTTCTTTGGGCTGCATCCGGCACTGGCGCCATTCAAACCGCTCTGGGACCAAGGGTTGCTCGCCCCCGTCCATGCCGTTGGCAGTCCGAGTGCGACGCGTTCGCACTTTGATGCCCAGGACTACATGGAAACCGGAACCCCTGACAACAAGGGAACACCAGATGGCTGGCTCAACCGCTATCTGGCAGTGGAGGGGACTTGTGAGGCATGCCTGCCCGAAGCCAGCGCGCCTCCCTTCCGTGCGGTATCCATGACTGAGCAGACTCCCCGCATACTTGAAGGTGCGTCACCGGTTGTTGCGATGACATCGATTGACGCTTTCAGCATTCGCAGTTCCGGACGCGCGGCCGAGCTGCGTCTGGAGGCGTTGTACCGTACCGGCTCTGCTGATCTGGTTCACGGAAGTGGGAGCGAGATGTTTGAAGCAGTCAAGGCACTCAAGGCCGCAAACCCCCAGCAGTACCGGCCCGCAGTGAATGCGCAGTATCCCCGAAGTCAGTTCGGGCAAAGGTTGCTTCAGATTGCACAGCTCATCAAGGCCGATGTTGGAGTGGAGGTTGCATTTGCAGACATCGGAGGCTGGGATACCCATGTGAATCAGGGCAGTGCTGAAGGGCAGCTGGCAAACAGACTGGCCGATTTCTCTTCAGCCATCAGCGCTCTGGTAACCGATCTGGGGGACCGAATGGAGGATGTCACCATCCTTACCTGTTCCGAGTTCGGCAGGACAGTGCGGCAGAATGGAACAGGTGGAACCGATCACGGCCATGCTGGCGCAATGTTTGTAATTGGTGGATCACTGAGTTCATCACAGAAGGTTTATGGCAGATGGCCAGGCCTTGCCCCCGAGCAGCTCTACGAAGGACGTGACCTGGCCCTTACCACCGATTTCCGAGCTGTCTTTTCAGAGGTAGCCACGAGGCATCTTGGAAAGGACCGCATCGCGCAGGTGTTCCCGGGCTACTCAGGCAGCAGGAACGACTGGTTGGGCATACTCAAGGAGCCGTAGTAGGTTCGTGGATTCACTCCTTCAGATTGCTGAGGCTGAACAGAACGCCCAGCGGTACCTGGTTCGCGCAGGTCGCAACGGCGTGAGGTCCAGGCGGTTTACGCACGTCCGGGTCCTCCGGCCGGAGAATTGACCCGCTGTCAACCGTGGTGAACTCGTATGGCCAAGTGTCCATACGGTCAAGAGACCGTTACCTTGAGCGATACGCACTGCGAGAACAAAGCTTCTGATGATGTGCACAACGACGCCCTTGGCACCTCCAATAAGGAAATCATGTCGTCATGCCCGCATTGCAGGAACGTGCTTGGTCTTGATTTTCTCTTTGGTGGGATATCACAACAGGACGTCCGAAAACCATTCTGCGCTCACGAGGCTCAATCACTCACTGCTGCGGCCGCCAACCTGCTGAGCAGATCAGCCACGCCGATTATTGGCGTTATGCTCAAAGCAATCTCTCCGGCAACCTCGGTACGTGGCTGAGGACTGGTCACAAGCGGAGGTAGCCGCCACCGTGACGGATTACTTCATCATGCTTGGGCACGAGTTGCGCGGAGAACGGTACAGCAAGCGAGAACACAACCGACGGCTCCAGGCGCTCCTGGGTGGTCGCTCCCCCGGAGCAATCGAATTCAAGCATCAGAACATCAGTGCCATCCTCATCGAGGTGGGCTTCCCGTACATCGAGGGCTACAAACCGCGCATCAACTACCAGGATCGCCTTCGTGTCGAGGTGGTGTCGCACTTGTTCGCGGATGCTCAGGTCGTTGCGGCTGCAACGACCGTAGTGGACGCGACTGTCAGTCCCGTACGTAGGATCAGTAACCTTTCGGACGTTCTCGTTCCGGCTCCAGTCATTGAAGCTCGCCCTGATCGTATCTACGAAAGAGCAGCGCCTTTATCCGTACCTCATCCTGGAGTCAACTATCTCGAACGGGAAGCACGCAACGCATCACTCGGCGATGCCGGTGAGGTATTCGTACTCGAGGTAGAGCATCAACGCCTCTGGGAGGCTGGTGCGCGGCGTCTTGCAGAACGCATTGAGCACGTTGCCAAGACACAGGGCGATGGACTCGGCTACGATATTGTTTCCTTTGATCCTGATGGCAGCGAACGTCTGATTGAGGTGAAGACCACCAATTTTGGCGCGATGACACCGTTTTTTGCTTCGGCCCGCGAGGTGTCGGTTTCGGCCGAACGTGCTGAACAATACCGATTGTACCGCCTGTTCAGGTTCCGGGCGAACCCGAAACTGTTTGTGCTGCCGGGTTCGCTTCGTGAGTCGTGTGCTCTTGATCCGATTCAGTATCGAGCCATGCCTGCCTGATGGTCGATGGATGGCTGCTGCTGCCAGCTGCACTGTTGTCATGCCCCACGGCAGCGCGGCAGATGCGTGGCGCAGGAGATGGTGTGCCGCGATGTCGATAGCTGACCTGCGTACTTTCGGAGCGAAGCGGCAGCGCCACGCGGACCTGCGCGGTGACGATTCATGGGCGTTTCGTGTGCTGCCTGACGGTGCAAGTGAAACGTTGCCGCGACGTGGCAGGAGCGGAGCTTGGAGAAACGGTCGCTGTCCGGGTCTCACCAGTGAGTCCGGAGCCCGAGCCTGTGCCACCGGATGCCTTGCGGCAGGCGCCGGATAGAGAACACCTGCGGCATGCTCGCCAAGGGCAAGACACGAGTCTGCTTTTTCGATCAACCGGGCTGCTACAGCAAGGACCTCAGCTGTCCCGGTAAGCACGATCATTCGTGACATCTATGGCATGTTGCATGCAGTTTCATCGTTGCTCCGCACTCTGCCGGCAGTTGTTACCGGATCTTGAGTTGGCCACTGCAGCACGAGCCATTGCAGGCTGACAATCCACGCAACCGGCTCAGCCAGAACGGGTGAAGCCCACTCTTGCAAGGCGTGCGGAACAAATGCCTGTGGAGATCCTGGGTCGCCGATAGAGGCGTATCTTGACGCGCAAGAGGTTGAATTGTCTGCGTGAGTTCATTTTATGAACATTTTACGCCCTAATCCCACTATAGGAATGGAGAAGTTACGGAGGTGACGTGACGTGACCCCGATCGCTGATCCAGCACTGCTGTTGGTCGTTGATTGATCCTCACTGTACGGCGTGTTGTTGATCCTGCAGGTATTCGACGTACTAGTTGGTTGCTTGGCCGCCGAGTTGTACGTGCGGGCGCAGCGCGTTGTAGTCGCGCCGCCACGCTTCGATGATCGTCCTGGCATCGGCCATACCGAGGAACCAATGTTCGTTCAGACACTCATCCGAAGCCGTCCGTTGAAGCTCTCGATGAAAGCCTGGTGCACGGGTCGGCCCGGTTCGATAAACGCCAAGATCAGGCCGAGGTGTTGCGCCTGATGCCCGATCGGGTGCTCAATGTCACGCGCGTGGCGGACCTTGTTGAAAGGATGGTGGCGCCCGAACAACGGTGTGCGATCCGTGGACTGAGCGATAGAATTCGTCGGGCTCTCCGGGTGCCAGGTGTGCCACTGAAGCTGCCTTCCGCGATCGGCGGCGCATACTCTTGCACTGCAACGCAATGACGTGAATCAAACGGAATACAACGGGGTCATCATGTCGCAACTCGCAAAGGGTACATTTGAAGTCAGGCTCCAGCCCATGAAGTTTGAGGGAGCTGATCCGCGTTGGAAATTGGGTCGCATGTCAATCAACAAGGAGATCACCGGTGATCTGGTCGCTACGACCAGCGGTCAGATGATCAGCGCAATGACTGATACCGAAGGATCTGCCGGTTATGTGGCAATTGAGAGAGTCGACGGTGCGTTGAAGGGAAGGGCAGGCTCGTTCGTGCTCCAGCACACGGGGTTATCGAATCGCGGAAGGCAATCCCTGTCCATCGTGGTGGTTCCCGATTCCGGCACTGGAGAACTTTCTGGATTGGAGGGTGAGTTCAGGGTGATTACCGGCAGTGGCGGACACAGCTACGAGTTCACCTATCGTCTAATGGCCGACAAGGAGTAATGGTGCACAACAACTTTTCCCGGCGGACGGGATAGGTCGTTCGGCCCTATGCACACACTGATCCAACGGCTCAGGAGTGTGCGAAGAGGCGCAGCGGCAGGCCGCGTCAACCCGTTGTGAGGAGTGGTATTTTCTGCCCACCCCTCACGTCGTGAACGCGCCGCCTACTTCCTGTAGTCCAGTGCCGGCTTTTCGCGGTCGAGGCGCGTCTTGTAAGTGAAGTCGGTACCACGTCGCTGTTCGAACTCGGCGCGGGCCTTTACCAGCAGCGATGGGTCGTTGAAGAGGTCCATTACGGTGAGCGACATCGTCTTGGCAGCGACCATCATACCCTTGGTACCGATTGGCGTACCGCCAGCCGCAACCGCTTGCCAAGAGTGGGCCGGCGTTCCCGGCACCCAGGTGGCAGCGCTTAGCTGAACCGTCGGCACCGCCCAGGAAACGTCGCCCATGTCGGTGCTGGCAGAGCTTACGCCGCCTCCGGAGAAGGGGAGGACCCTCGCGGCATCGCCGATGGACGGCACCGGCCCGGTCAACGACTTCTGCAGTTGCTCGGCGAAGGTGTGATCCTCGCTGGTATACGTAACGCCGCCCACGCGTTCAAGGTTCTTGTGCTGGACCTGTGACAGCACCTGGTTGGGGAGGACGTTGTAGACCGCACCAATGGTCTCGCGATCGACCATCGTCCCGGTGCCCAGAGCAGCCCCCTTGGAAGCATCAATGATTCGCTCCCAGATCTCGTCCAACACACGCATGTCGGCATGCCGTGCGTATATGAACAACTCAGCGAAGTCGGGAACAACGTTCGGTGCCTGCCCGCCGGCACTGATGATGTAGTGTATGCGTGTTTCCTGCGGGACGTGCTCGCGCATCATGTTCACCATGTGCGTCATTGCCTCGACGCCATCGAGCGCTGAGCGTCCCTTGTCGGGCGCAGCTGCGGCGTGCGCCGAGACGCCGTGAAAGCGGAATTTTGCCGAGATGTTGGCCAAGGTGCTGCCGGCGTCGACGGCGTTACGATCGCCGGGATGCCACGACACTACCGCGTCGACATCATTGAACAGCCCGGCACGCACCATGTAGACCTTGCCGCTCCCGCCTTCTTCGGCGGGCGTGCCATAGAAGCGGAGCGTGCCCGGGACCCTGTTGGTCACCATCCACTCCTTCACCGCTATCGCGGCCGCGGTGGAGGCGGTACCGAACAGATGGTGCCCGCATCCGTGTCCAGCCCCGCCCTCAATTACCGCTCTCTTGAACGGGGTTGCGTCCTGGGAGAGCCCCGGCAGGGCGTCGAACTCGCCAACGATGGCAATGACAGGCTTGCCACTCCCGAAGGAAGCAACAAAGGCCGTGGGCTCGCCGGCGACGCCGACATCGAGCGAGAAGCCAGCCTGTTTGAGCTCCTGCTGGAGAAGTGCGCTCGACTTCTCCTCCTGGTAGCCGACTTCGGCGAAGCCCCAGATCTGCATGGCTACGCCGGAGTAGTGGTCGAATCTGGCGTCGATGGAGGCAAGGACACCGGTTCCGGCATCAGCGCTCTTCCCCTGCGCGCCAAGCGAAGGCGGTGCGAGGGTGGCGACGAGGCAGGCTACAGCAAGTGATAGTGGACCGCGAGAAATGGTGTACATGGGCGAGGGGTAGGTTATGCGGCGAACATAGCCCGCACCCCGTGCGCGTCAATGGGTCGGGTCAGACGTTGAACCGGAAATCCGCTCGGAAAGCGTGCATGGAACCGTCAGTGCCCTTGTAATCACTCATCTTGTAGTCACTTCCATATACACTCTAGCCGCTGCTACCTGGAGCGAGGCCCGCGCATCGCTTGCCAGCCCCGCGCTGCTGCCTTCGGGTTTCTTGCTTCAACAATTCCCTTCCGGGAATCCGTGGCCGCTGCGGGGTCACCGTTTGAAACTCCCTGCATCGACTTTCAATGCGCAGGAGGTGAGGACGATGAAGATTCTACGCCGCAAGGCCGTCTGCGAAAAGCTTGGCGGCATCAATGGCGTACCGTATGGCGGCTTGCCGCGCCCACTGCTGGCGTGGATTTGTACTGAAGCCGTTCGCACAGGTAGTCCCGATCTATCGCATGTGCGTCTCGAGCCCCCATTCTTTCAAAGCCTAGATCTGCACAATGATGGCTGACGTGACCCCCGAAACCTGCTCCACGCTGCATGTTAGTTCCAGCCTGGAGGGGGATGCATGCGCAAGAGTCGGTTTACGGTGGCCCAGATCGTGGCGTTGCTGCACGAGTGGGACGCGGGGGCGAAAATGGCGGAGCTCGTGCGGCGCCATGGCGTTACGGAGCAGACGCTGTATCGCTGGACGAAGAAGTACGGCGGCATGCAAGTCGCCGAAGCGAAACGCCTGAAAGCGTTGGAGGAAGAGAATCGACAGCTGAAGCGGCTCGTGGCCGACCAGGCGCTGAATCTGCAGGTCGTGAAAGACCTGCTGGGAAAGAAGTGGTGACGCCCGAGCAGCGGCGGACGGTCGTCGAGCACGCGATGGAAACCGCCGGTCTCTCGGAGCGTCAGGCGTGCCGCTACACGGGCTTCGTGCGGTCCTCGCAGCGGTATCACGCGATCAAGGGTGATGCGGCGTTGCGCGAGCGCCTGCACACGCTGGCGCTCCGGTGGCCGCGATGGGGCTACCGCCGGTTGTACCGGTTGCTGCGCTGCGAGGGCCTGCGCGTCAATCGCAAGCGGGTGCAGCGCGTCTATCGCGGGGCCGGGCTGCACGTGCGCCAGCGGCCACGGAAGCGCGTGGCGCTCGAGCGCGTCCCCAAGCCCGCCATCACCGGCGCCAACCAACGGTGGAGCATGGACTTCGTCAGCGATGCGTTGGCCGATGGTCGGCGGTTTCGGAATCTGACTGTCGTGGACGACGCGACCCGAGAGTGCCTCCTCATCGAAGTCGAGCGCTCGCTGCCCGCCGGGCGCGTCATCGCCGCGCTGGATCGCGTGGCGCGCTCGCGCGGCTACGCGCCCAGCATCGTGTGCGACAATGGGCTAAGGTTCCGGAGCGAAGCACTGGATCAGTGGCCGATCAACACGGGATCACGCTGGCGTTCATCGAACCAGGTCGCCCGTGCAGAACGCCTTCATCGAGAGCTTCAACGGACGTTTTCGGGACGAGTGTCTGAACGAGCATTGGTTTCTCGACCTCGCGGATGCCAAGGCCACCATTGAAGCATGGCGACTCGACTACAACGCGGTCCGGCCTCACGGGCAGTTGGGAGGACGAACCCGGGAGGAGTACGTGGCGTACCTGCAGGAGCAGTTACAGGCGGTACATTCTTGATTCACCAACGACTAACAGCAGTGTTGGATCAGCAACTGGGGTCACGTCAAGCTCGCAACCAGAGTAGTCAAGAACAAGTTATTTGCGCCCACAACATTCAAGTGATAGAATCCAAGCGACTCAAGACGACTCTAGGTCGCAACCTCCGAGCGCCATCGACATGAGCACAGAACCGTAGGCTACCGCCGAGCACGTCGCCCAGCACCTGGGCGTTGCCAAGGACACCGTGTACCGCTGGCGCGAGCGCAAGGCGCTGCCTGCGCACCGCGCGGGGCGACCGTGGGAGTTTCAGCTGTCCGAAGTGGATGAGTGGGTGCGAGCGGGAGGTGCCGATGAAGAATCGGGCGATGGAAGCAAACAACAATGAATCCAGCAGGGGAAGGTGACGCGCCAGCTTGAAAGGGCAGCTCCTTGACCAATAGTTCGTGCGGGCCGTGACCGGCAAGACGGCGGACTGGTACGAAATCGCCAAGGACTGCATTGCCTTTGTCAAGGCAGCCGGACGCCGCCTATTGCTGGGAATAGAGGACGGCCACAGCGAGCCCCCAGCCGATCAACGCGTCCCTCCAGACTTGCCTGACACATTGCTTCGCAAGTTGACAGAGCGCACGGTCAACGTGCCGGTGCTGGCGGATGTCACCATCGCGCCTAATGGCGGCCAGTACATCGAATTGCGCATTCCGCTCTCCATGACCGTTGCATCTACCACGGACGGCGCCTACTTCCTGCGCGTGGCCGATCAAAGCAATCGCGTGACAGGTGATGACGTGATGCGCCTCGCCAGTGAGCGTTCCGCATTGCCGTGGGAAACGCAAACTACCGTACGTGTTCCGCGTGCCGAGATTGATGTCGTCAAACACGACAAGCTGCTTGCAGCCTTGCGCACATTGGATCGCGTCAAGCCATCAGTTAAGGAGAAGCCTGACGACGAACTGTTCAATCACTATAAGCTCGCACAAGGACCCAAGCTCATCAACTTGGACGTGCTTAGTCTCGGTCGTCAGCATCATCGCGCTCAACTGACCACCGCTCCGGTCATCCAGTTCATCAGGCACGACGAGCACGAGCAGCAAGTCAACGAGCTGGTGTCGGACGACCACACGCAAAGCCCGATGGAGTTGATTGAAGCGGTCTGGCAGGAGGTGCTTGACTTCCGCGAGCGCTTCGGGCTGCCCGATGACCTGCACCGTCAGAACGTGCCCGCTTTCGATGAAATCGTGGTGCGCGAGTTGTTGGTCAACGCGTTGGTACATCGTCCCTACACCCAGCGCGGTGACATCTTTTTGAACCTGCATCCAGACCGGCTGGAAGTGGTCAACCCTGGACCGCTACCGCTGGGCGTCTCGCCGCAGAACGTGCTCCACACCACGGTACGCCGTAACGAACAC
>CAYSKN010000119.1:0-9822 GCA_964431565.1 uncultured Gemmatimonas sp. | reverse complement strand
TATGACACTGCCACCGGGGCTGTTCACCCTCAGCACCACGGCCTTCACCCTGGAGTCGTGCCGAACAGTCCGGAGCTCGCGGGAAAAAGCGTCACCGCCAATCTGTCCGGGCGCGCCCTCGCCGTCGACGATATCCCCCTGTGCATACACAACCGCCACCACCTGACTCGCACTCAGCATTCTGTTCTTTGCCATCACGAGCGGTGCATACTGGTCAAGCTGGATCTGTGGCAGTGTGGGGCGGCCTGTGATCGCTGACGCCAACTTTGCTTCTGAAGCGTCATTCCGACCGGAGGCAACGCCGGAGCCAGCAGTGGCAGATATTCGCTGCAGGTCACCCAGCACAACATCGAAATAGCCCACTCGATCCACGAGACGCGACTCATATGCTTCGGCCGGAAGGATGATTCCCGTCGCGTCGGCTTGTTGTTGAAGGGAGAGGGTATCGATCGCCCTGCTGGCGGAGACCCCGCGCTTCACCTCGCTCCACAGATCGCCCAGGTAGCTCCTTACCTGCAAACGATTATCCGGGCTCATATCACTCCGCGTGAACGGCTCGACCGCAGACTTGAATCGCCCTACGCGGCTCACCTGCAGCCCGATGCCGTACTTCTCGAGCATGCCCGACAGGAACACCTGCTCGGAAGCCAGTCCAGCGAAGAACAGTGAGCCGAACGGATCGAGCGTGATGGAATCGGCGGCGGAAGCCACGTAATACGTACGCACATCGGGTGAAACGAGGAAGGCGTATACCGGCTTCTTCGATTTCCTGAACTCATCGATTGCCTGGCGCAGCTCACGGAGGGCGGCAAAGCCCGAGCTCAAGCCGTCCCCCGAAACGTTGCCACGCAACAGTATTCCGCTGATCCTGTCATCGTCAGCGGCGGCGCGTACCGCCAGAGTGGCCGAACGCAGCGGGAGACCAGTGGTTCCGGCTGCAAGCGCCTGATCAATGAGCGCAGGGGGAGAGCTACGTGCAGCCTCGTCCACCAGGGGTTGTTCGAGATTGATCACCAGGATGGAACCGGGACGTACACTCACCACGCCACCCGTGCCCGCAGATGCGATTGCGCCGAGGATGAATATCACGAGTACGACCACACATACTGCGATCGTGACGAAGTTGGCGGCGAGCGCTGTCAGAAACTGCTTCATGTCGTGCTCCACACGGAAAGAACGAACCGGCCGGAGGACTCCGCGCCATCCGGCATTCTACGCTGAATCGACGTCCGATGTATTGGACCGCGGGATATTGCGTCAAACATGACGGTAGCGTCATATATCACTCTTGCCGTCCGTCCTGTCGACCGGCAGCTTTCATTCCATCGGCGATAGTCACCCTGTTACCAAGGCCGTCTTATGCCCTCATACAAGGCTCCGCTCGACGACATCCGATTCCTGCTCCATGACGTCCACGATATCGGACAGCTTGCGAAGTTGCCGGGATACGAGGATGCCACTCCGGAAATGATTGATGAGGTGCTCGCTGGTGGCGCGACCTTCTGCGAAGAAGTTCTGTTCCCCATTAATCAGAGTGGTGACGCCGAGGGCGTGCACTTCGAGAATGGAACGGTCAGGACACCTGCCGGCTTCAGGGAAGCCTATGATCGCTATGCGACAGACGGCTGGACCGGTGTGGCTGCGGACGCGAGGTACGGAGGCCAGGGTCTACCCGAGATGGTGCGGTTTGTGATGGAAGAGATGCTCTGCTCCGCGAATCTGTCCTTCAGTATGTATCCGGGCCTGTCACACGGTGCCTACAGTGCGCTCGTGAGCCATGGCTCCGAGGAGCAGCGGCGGTTGTTCCTGCCAAAGCTCATCAACGGATCGTGGGGCGGAACCATGTGCCTGACGGAGGCACATGCAGGTACCGACCTGGGCATCATTACCACGAAGGCAGTTCCAGAAGCGGACGGCTCCTATCGGATCACGGGACAGAAGATCTTCATCTCTGCCGGTGAGCACGATCTTGTGGAGAACATCGTGCATCTGGTGCTGGCAAGACTTCCGGATGCTCCGGGTGGTACGAAGGGCATCTCGCTTTTCCTTGTGCCCAAGTGGCTGCCCACCGCCGATGGCGGGCTGGGTGAGCGCAACGGAGTCAGCTGCGGCAGTGTCGAGCACAAGATGGGCATCAGGGCGTCAGCCACCTGTGTTCTCGATTTCGAGAACGCCACCGGCTGGATGGTGGGTGAGCCGAACAAGGGAATGCGGGCGATGTTCGTCATGATGAACGGTGCACGTCTTGCGGTGGGGCTTCAGGGCCTCGGCCTCTCCGAGGTGGCCTACCAGAACGCACTGGCATACGCGAGGGAACGCCTGCAGGGACGTGCGCTCACCGGACCCGTTAACCTGAATGGAGTAGCCGATCCAATTATCGTGCATCCGGATGTGCGCAAGGGGCTGTTGCGCATCAAGGCGCTCAACGAGGGGATGCGTTCGCTGGCGTACTTCGTGGGTATCCGCATTGATGTCGAGCAACATCATCCGGACGCCGATGTCAGGCAGGATGCCGAGGACATGGTTGCACTCATGACACCGGTCATAAAGGCGTTTCTCACTGACAAGGGTTTCGAGAATACGAACATCGCGCTCCAGACTCTGGGCGGACACGGCTACATCAGGGAATACGGCATGGAGCAGTATGTGCGGGATGCGCGCATCGCTCAGATCTATGAGGGCACCAACGCCGTTCAGGCGCTCGATCTGGTGGGGCGCAAGCTGCCGATGGAAGGTGGGCGTCTGGTGCGCAGGTTCTTCGAGCTCGTCAAACGGGACATCGATGTGGCCGCACAGTCCGACGGGCTGGCGGATTATGCCAAGATGCTGGGTGGCACGCTCTACCAGTTGCAGAAGGCCACCATGTATCTGGCCGAGCGCGGGTTTGCCAATCCCGATGAAGCCGGTGCGGCTGCTGCCGAGTATCTGCACCTGATGGGCTATGTGGCAGTGGGCTGGCAGTGGCTGCGAATGGCAACGGTTGCTTCGGAGAAGCTTGCTGCCGGCACGGGCGATCGGCGGTTTCTCCAGGCCAAGCAGAAGACCGCACGATTCTTCTTCACCAGGCTGCTCCCGGAGGCCGCGGCGCTGTTGACCATTATTCAGTCTGGTTCGTCAGCGATCATGGAGGTGGACGTGTCCGAGTTCTGAGGGGCATGTCCTGGCAGGCCACTCAACTGCTGCAGGTGACCTGTCGATACTCCATGACAACCTCTCATCACTTCCATGTTCCTGAAGAGACTACTCGCTGAGTCTCGCCCTTCATCCGAACGAAGGAGTTCGGATCGCGCGAGCAGCAACACCGAAGGTGAAGCGGAGTGCGCTTCCACAAGTAAGACGGAACGAACCGGGACAGCGACCTCGTCCGAGCCTGACGCTCAGGTCGGTCTGGTGCTGGATGCCCTGGGGGGAGTGCTGACGGTACTCGCCCGTTACCCGATTGACATGCCGGACAGAACCAGTGAGGCCAGTGCGCGTGAACTGACCCAATGGCAGCGGCATGCAACCATGGGATACGCTGTTGACGAGTCAGAGGAAAAGACATGCGTGGGTGTGGCTGAGCGTGACTGGACGGGAGTAGTCCGCGCTGTAACGGAGCAGCGACGTGAAGAGCATCGTTATGTGCAGGCGTCCATTAGCGAACTGCGTGATGCACTGTGGGCATGTATTGAAACTGTGCACAAAGCGCTGAAATTGGACCACGCAGCAGATGCGACAGCGGACCAGCAGGTGGAACGCGCCAAGAATGCGCTGCAGCGACTGCAGACGGGTTCCATCAAGCAGGAGGTTCTTGGGGCTGTGCTCTCCATTGAGTCAACGCTCCAGGAACGTCGCGAGCAACAGCACGAACAGTACGCTTCACTGGCGACACGTCTGGACAGGTTGGGGCGCCAGCTGGAAGAAGCGCGCCGCGACAGTACCACCGATCCGCTTACCAAGCTTGGTAACCGGAAACTCTTCGATGTGGTCGCTGCCCGTGCGGTCCAGATGCACTCAATGGCGCACCAGCCGGCCACGATGCTCATGATAGATCTCGACAAGCTCAAGACGGTGAACGACCTGTACGGGCATCAGGCCGGTGACCGGGCTATCCAGAATCTCGGGACGGCGCTGTCCCGGGTATTCCTGCGGCAAACGGATGTATTGTGCCGGTTTGGCGGCGACGAGTTCGGTGTTGTTCTGCACAACACCGACTGGAAGATGGCAGTGACGCTCGGGAAGCGTCTGCATGAGCAACTGGAGTCGATGCCGCCTCCGCACCCGGCGATGGAGTTCTCAATTGCTGCGTCGGTCGGGGTGGCGCAACTCGATCTACATGAAGATGTGGAGGAATGGGTCGCGCGCGCGGATCGGGCACTCTATAAGGCGAAGCGCAGCAGTCGCGACCGCGTCTGTGTTGAGGATACGCTGCTGCTCAAATCGGCGTGAACCGGCTGGGCGCCTGCGCTGTGCTGCGCGGTGCCCCGAGTTCAAGGCTCTCCGGCCGCCCTGAGAGCGTTGAGAATCACCGCCACATCGATGGCTTCCTGCGTGAGTGCACCATACACTGGGCTCAGCAGGCCGGCGGCTGCGAATCCCATGGCGATCAAGGACAGGCCGAGACCAACTGCGATCGACTCGCGGGCGATGGCAAGTGATCGCCGGCCGATACGGACTGCTTCCGGGACACGCATCGGGTCATCGACGAGAAGCACGACATCGGCCGCCTCTGCCACCACTCCACCACCGTGACCGGCGAACGCAATACCCACGGTGGCGGTCGAAAGCGCTGGGGCATCGTTCGTGCCGTCGCCCACCATTAGCACCCTGCGCCCTTCGGTCTCGAGTGCGGCAACCCGTTGCACCTTGTCCTCCGGAGAGAGATCGCCGGCGAATCGCGCGATGCCAACCTCCTGAGCGATTGCCTGTACGTTGGCATGCCTGTCACCACTGAGCAGCGTGGTCTCGCCAAGTCCCAGCGCCTCGAGTTCACGGAACATGGTCAGGATGTCAGGGCGGAGAACATCGGCAAAGTCGATGCGCACTGCCGTGCCGGCCGAGGTCAGTGCCCAGGCTCGCAAACCGTCTTGCCGATCGTCGAGGGCATTCATTGCAGCGAGCGGAGCGGGGCTCTGAGCAAAACGTTCGCGGACATACGTGGTGGATCCCACCGCTACACTGATTCCGTTTACCGTGCCATGAACACCCCGCCCCGGCGTCTCCACCAGGTCCTCGGCAGCCAGCACAGGTGCCCCGCGCAGCTCGGCCTCACGTATCAGTACGCGCCCGAGGAGATGGCCTGAGCCCTGTTCCACCGCACCCACCTGGCCCAGCGTCTGGGCGGGATCTGCGCCAGGTGAGAGCAGGATATCGGCCACGGCGGGCATACCAACCGTCAGGGTTCCGGTCTTGTCGAAGACGGTGGTATTGACGCGGGCCAGCCCTTCCAGCGCACCGCCGCTGCTAATGATGATGGAACGTCTGGCGGCACGGTTGATGCCGCCGATGATAGCCACCGGGGCTGCCAGAATGAGCGGACAGGGTGTTGCAACGACAAGCACTGCCAGTACGCGCGTCCAGTCATGCGACAATAACCATGCGAACGCGCACACTCCGAGAGTTAGTGGTGTGAACCACACGGCCCACCGGTCGGCAGTCCGCTGCAGGGGGCTCTTGGAGGCCTGTGCGCGGCGCACAAGTTCAACGATGCGGGCGTACTGGCTTTCGCCGGCTGGCCTGGTTGCCCGAAGGCGAATGGCGCCCTCCTGATTAACGCTGCCGGACTGCAGTGTGGCCCCTGGCGCCACCCGCCGCGGCAAGGGCTCACCGGTGAGGCGCGCGGTATCCACGTGCGAGCGGCCGTCGATCACAACACCATCGGCCGGCACCAGTTCACCCGGCCGCACGAGTAGAAGATCCCCGGGGACGATGGCATCGACAGTGATCTCAACGATGCGCTGCCCTTCAACCCTGTGCGCGGCGCGCGGAGCATCGGCTTCCAGCGCTGCCACGGCGTCGGATGCCCGGGCAATGGCATAGGCATCCAGTGCTTCGCCACCAGTCTGCATGAGAACCACGACGAGCCCGGCAAGTGGCTGCTGCAGGAGGATGGCACCAACGATGGCCAGCATGGCAACCACATCGGCAGCAAACTGCCCTCGCATCATACCCCGTAGCGTTTGCCATGCCACCGGCGCGCCGGTAAGCACCAGACCGGTGAACCATACGCGGTGGCGCCATGGATCGGCCACGGCCACCAGCGGAGCCAGTACACCGGCCAACAAGAAAACCAGTGTTATGAGCGGTACAAGCGAAATGATGCGAAAACGGGATATCTTCATCCGGATGACATGAAATGATGGCACGGCCGCTGCGCCCGCAGCGCTGTCCTCGGTGGTTTCCTGCTATTGCCGATCATGCCCGACTCTCACTCCCACGCAGCGCTCGCTGCCGTCGTCAATATCGCATCGGATGCCATCATAGCGCTCGATGACCAGTTTCGCATAATCCGTTTCAATCGGGGTGCGGAGAATGTGTTTGGCTGGACCGAAGCGGAGATGATCGGGCAATCGGTTGATCGGCTCCTGCCTGTGGCGTCGCGGGCGGTACACCGGGGGCATATGCGCACCTTTGCCGAGGGATCTACCGATGCCCGGACCATGGCGCACAGAGACGAGATCTCCGGACTGAGAAGAAGTGGCGAGCGGTTTCCGGCCGAGGCATCGATTGCGCGTGTGGACATCGACGGGGAGCGCACATACATGGTGATGCTTCGTGATGTCAGCGAGCGCAGGGATCGTGACGAGCGCCAGAAACTGCTGGCCACTGCTGGCTGGGTGCTGGCAACCTCACTTGATGTCGACTCGACGATGGCCACAATTGCGGAGCTCCCGATCCCGTTGCTGGGTGAGTGGAGCCTGCTCGAACTTCTCACAACAGACGGTCGCATTCTCCGTTCGGCTGCCAGTCATGTCGATCCGCGCTTGCATGATGATACTGCACTGCTCCTCACGCGGGCCCTGGAACAGCCCAATCAGGATCTTCCACTGACCAGCGCGCTGCGTGTGGCTCATGAGGCGGAGGCGCAGGCGATAAGCGATATCCCGGCATGGCTCAATGCCAACTTCGGTGATGCCATCTCTCTCGCCCGCGCTGAGTCACTAGGTGCCGCTGCGGTGTTGCTGGTGCCGCTTCGCGCAGGTGGCCGGGCAATAGGTGCGCTCCATCTGGTACGTACCCGGCCAGGCGCATCGCACTCGCGGGACGAACTTCATGTGGCAGATCAGTTCGCAGGATTGGCAGCTCTTGCACTCGAGAATGCGAGGCTCTACCAGGAGGCGCGGCGGGCGGTTCGTGATCGTGATGAGATGCTTGCCATCGTTTCTCATGATCTGCGAAATCCCATCAATGCCATAGTGATGCTGACCGGTGCAGTCCTGTCACGTGATGGTGAGGCAGCCGGAACCGGCCCGATCATTGAGCGTGATGAGGTGGAGGCCATCAGTGGTGCCGCGCGTCAGGTCGATGGCCTCATCCAGGATCTGCAGGATGTCTCGCGTATCTCCACCGGGCGACTGAGGGTCGAGTACCGTCCCGCATCGGCGCTGGAGATTATGAAAGAAGCGGCGGATGTTTTCGAGCCGGTCATGCATGACGCGTCACTGAACTTCGTACGTGATTTCCGCGATGGAGATGCCGATGTACTGGCCGACCGCCATCGCATTCATCAGGTGCTGTCGAACCTGCTCGGCAATGCTGTGCGATTCACACCTCACGGTGGTGAAGTCGTACTGTCAATCAGGCGGGATGACGACATGCTGCGGATTTCTGTGCGGGACACAGGCCCGGGTGTGGCACCAGAGGACATTTCGCGACTGTTCATGCGTTACTGGCAGGCACCACGCCTTCAGCGCGCTGGGTCGGGGCTGGGGCTCTTCATAGCCAAGGGTATCGTGGAGGCTCATGGCGGCGAGATCGGTGTGGCAAGCCAGGTGGGACTGGGCAGCGAGTTCTGGTTCACTCTTCCGATGGTGTGAGTGGTACCGCGCGGTAAGGTTCCGCGTGGGCGTCTCGCCAACGCACAGCCTGCCCTTGGCGTACGGCCCATTGTGCAGATGGCGCCGTCAGGTGCATGCTGCCGCACTCAAGCGAAGAGCGCCGCAGCCCCTAAGGGATGCGGCGCCCGAACAGCAGCAGGATGCGCCAATCAGTGCTTCGTTTCGACGCCGGGTTCGCCGCCTTGGCTGGCGGTTTGTGCCGTGTGTCCGCCGGCTGATCTAGTCGCGTCGCGTTCGTGATATACCTGTTGTGCCATCGGGTCGCGCGGATGCCGATAGGTGTTCTTGTGTATCGTCCATGCTCCGAAGAAGAGAGCGCCGGTGAGCACACACGTAGCCACGGCTGCACCCCAACCATGCTTGTTCGGATTGTACGATGTACTCATGAAGACACCCTGGCGTGATGCGCTGCCGACTGCCAGCGCGTTGACAGGCGATGAACGAACCCCTTCGGGTTCGAACCTATCCCGGTTACGTGACGCCAACCCCGGCTGGATTGGCGCTGCAAACAGTGAAGCTGGTGGCAGAAACTACACCCGCGCCATTCATTCTTCCACCCACCTGCCGGTATTTCCTCTCTGGTCTACCAGTCGAGCCGGTAGGATGGCGTTGGCCCCGTATTCCAGACGTATGCGGTCGATAGCGTGCACGAGGGCGCGATCCTTCGTGGTTTCGTTGGCTTCCACCGAACCCGGGATAGTTTTCTCCGGCTCGGGTGAGGGAAATAGTCCGAACTGTGTGGCAGCCGTCGGCCCGTCAGTCCCGTCATCGAAGTTGGACAGTGCAATTCCGAGCAGACGCACTGGAACGGAGCGGCCAGCACGCATCTGCGCCAGAAGCGATCGGGCAACACTGGCAACTGCGCGTTCCGACTCAATGTGAACCCGTAAGGTACGCTGCGCCGAGCGCGTGCGGAAATCATAGTCCCTGAGTCTGACGGTCACCGTCCGGGTACCGAGGGCATGGCGGCGCAGGTCCGAGCTGACACGGACGGCCAGTCGAAGAAGCTCCCGGTCCACAACATCATCGACATCGAGGTCGTGTTCGAATGTGATCTCGCGACTGACCTGTTTCTTGCGCTCCGATGCTACCACTACACTGTCATCCAGCCCTCGCACCCGGCGGAACAGCCAGCGGCCGGTTCGGTTGCCGAGTGCATGAACGAGAGCGTCCTCGGTCAACTGCTGCGCCTGCTCAACTGTTGTGAGCCCCAGCGGTTCCAGGCGTGCTGCAAGGCGCGGACCCACCATGGGCAGGTCGGCCAGCCGGAACTGGCCGAGGAACTCCGCTTCGGCGCCCGGTGCCACACAATGAACACCACTCGAGTCAACGCACGGTTTCGGCTTGGCCAGTTCGACGGCCATCTTGGCAACGAGCCTGGAGGAGCCGCCACCAATGGAGACACCGAGGCCACAGACATCGAGAACCTCACGTCGGATACGCTCTGCTGTTGTCTCCAGCGGTTCGTGTGCGTAAAGAGCTTCGGTACCGGCCAGATCACAGTACCATTCGTCAATGCTCGAAGGCTGAACGACGGGTGCGAACTGAGAGAGGACTGCCGCGATGTCACGACTGTTCCTGAGGCAGGCCTTGCGAGGCACAGGAACACACAGAGCCTCGGGGCAGAGTCGCAGCGCCCGCGATATGGGCATGGCCGAGCGTACGCCGAGGGCCCTGCACTCGTATGACGCACTGCACACGACACCCCGCGAACCCGGACGTCCGCCCACTATGAGCAGGGGAGCCCGGCCGGCTCCTTCGGGGTCAACCTTACGGGCCACCGCCA
>CAYSKN010000118.1:0-9959 GCA_964431565.1 uncultured Gemmatimonas sp. | reverse complement strand
GCAACGGCATTGCACATGTTTTTGCCACAAGCGGTCACATGGTTACGATGATAGATGTAGATGCCGATGCGCTCGCCCGCGGCCGCGACACAATTGCAAAGAATCTCGATCGTCAGGTGCGCAAGGGTGCGATTGACGCGGCAGCGGCTGACGCAGCGCTGTCACGTATTGCCACTGCGAACACTCTTGATGCGATTGCCGGTGCGGAGATCGTTGTAGAGGCGGCCACCGAGCGTGTCGATCTCAAGTTCAGGATCTTCGGGGACCTTGATCGCCTTGCGGAGCCGAACACCATCCTCGCCAGCAACACCAGTTCCATATCGATTACCGAAATAGCTGCACATACGAAACGTCCTGAGCTCGTCATCGGAATGCACTTCATGAATCCGGTGCCGGTGATGCAACTGGTGGAGGTGATACGCGGCCTCGCCACCAGCGACGACACCACCCTGCGTGTTATGGAGCTTGCCAGGGGGCTCAGCAAGACGCCGGTTGAAGTGAACGATTACCCAGGCTTCGTGGCCAATCGTATCCTCATGCCAATGATCAACGAGGCCATATACTGTGTCATGGAGGGCGTGGGCACACCAGAGGCAATAGACACCGTGATGAAGCTCGGTATGAATCACCCAATGGGACCTCTCGCGCTCGCAGACCTCATCGGACTCGATACCTGCCTGGCGATTCTCGAGGTTATGCACGAAGGGCACGGTGACCCGAAGTATCGCCCGTGTCCGTTGCTGCGGAAGTACGTGGCTGCCGGCTGGTTCGGCAGAAAGTCAGGCCGCGGCTTCTATCAGTACTGATTGCCCCGATCGGCTTCGCGTGCGCACGCGATTGACCGGTCCGGACACACATTCACCGCAACGATCCGATCATTTCTGATATGTCGCTGCTTCAACTCAACGAGACTCAGCAGGAAATCCGCCGAATGGCGCGCGATTATGCAGTACGCGAGCTACTGCCGCTTGCCGCCGAGCGTGACCGGGAATCACGCTTTGATCGCGAGATGGTCAGCCAGATGGCTCAGCTGGGTTTTCTCGGCATGCTTGTTCCCGAGAAGTACGATGGATTGGGCGTGGATGTGCAGAGCTATCTGCTCGCGCTCGAGGAGATTGCCGTGGCCGATGCATCGGCTGCGGTACTGCTGAGTGTGCATAACTCGCTTCCAACACAGATGATCCTCAATTTCGGTACTGAGGAACAGCGTCAGCAGTACCTGCCGCCAATGGCCCGCGGCGAACTGCTGGGGGCGTTCTGTCTGTCAGAGCCGGAGGCCGGCTCGGATCCCGGTGCGCTGCGTACCCAGGCCATCCGGGACGGGAGCAGCTGGCTGCTGAATGGCACCAAGGCGTGGGTTACCCATGGCAACGAGGCTGGTGTCCTACTCTGCATGGCACGCACCGATACCCCCGACGAGCGCAGGGGGAGCAAGGGAATCTCCACCTTCATACTCACGCCTGATCTGCCCGGATTTCAACTCACCAAGAAGGAGAACAAGCTCGGTCTTCGTTCATCTCCGACGCTGCAGATCGTCCTCGACAATTGCCGGGTTCCGTCCGATCGTCTCCTGGGTGAGGAAGGCCGCGGTCTTGCCTACGCGTTGGGCTCGCTCGATCATGGCCGGTTGGGCATCGCCTCACAGGCCATCGGAATAGCGAGGGCTGCGCTCGAGGCCAGTGCACGCTATGCAGGCGAACGAAAGCAGTTCGGCAGACCGATCGCCGAGTTCCAGGCCATACAGTTCAAGCTGGCTGATATGGCTACACGTATCGCTGCAGCCCGTACGTTGCTGCATTCGGCCGCCGCAGCGAAACAGCGCGGCGAAAAGATTACCCGCTTCAGCAGTATGGCGAAGCTTTTTGCCACGGAGACCGCCATGTGGGTCACCACACAGGCCGTGCAGATTCACGGCGGCTACGGATACGTGACCGATTATCCCGTCGAACGCTTCATGCGCGATGCCAAGGTGACTGAGATCTACGAGGGTACTTCGGAGATCCAGCGCATAGTCATTGCACGCGAAACGCTGGCCGCAGCGATGGCCACCGACGGCTCACTTCCCGACTGATCTTTCCCAGGTGGACTAAATGAAGCACTTCGAGATGATCGCCGAGATGGGGCATGAGCAGGTTGTGTTCTGCCATGACAAGGCCTCGGGTTACCGTGGTATCGTGGCCATTCATGATACCACGCTGGGTCCTGCGCTGGGCGGTACCCGCTTCTGGAACTACGCCACCGATGAGGAGGCGTTTGTAGACGTGATCCGCCTCTCGCGTGGCATGACCTACAAGAATGCCGTTGCCGGCCTCAACCTGGGCGGCGGTAAGGCAGTGATCATTGGCGACAACCGGACGCCTCATCGCGAAATGATCTTCCGTGCACACGGCCGTTTCGTCGAGTCGCTGGGGGGACGCTATGTCACGGCCGAGGATGTGGGCACTTCGGTGGAGGACATGGACTTTGTGCACATGGAGACCACCTATGTAACCGGAATCGGCTCCAAGTCAGGTGATCCGTCGAGCGTCACTGCTCGCGGTGTGTTCCGGGCCATTGAGGCATCCGCATTCCATCGCTGGGGAAGCGATTCGCTTGATGGCAGGACCGTTGCGCTCCAGGGTCTGGGCCATGTGGGCTACCATCTCGCAAGGGAACTGCACGAGGCCGGTGCACAGCTTGTTGCAACCGATATCGATGCCGGCCGTATCAAACGGGTGGTCGACGAGTTTGGCGCACGTGCAGTGGCGCTGAACGAGATCTACGGTGTCAAGGCGGATATCTTCACACCATGTGCGCTCGGTGGGATCATTAACGATGATACGATCCCGCAGCTCAGGGTCGAGATCGTGGCGGGTTCAGCCAACAACCAACTGCTCGAGGATCGCCATGGTGAGGCACTCGAAGCTCGTGGCATTCTGTACGCACCCGATTATGTAGCCAACGCAGGTGGAGTCATCAATGTGTACAGTGAACTCACCGGCTGGAGTCCGCAGCGCGCGCTGCGCAAGGCGGACGAGATCTATGAGACTGTCCTGAGCGTGTTCAGGTTGGCTGCGGATGAAGGTGTACCCACATACCAAGCAGCAGACCGTGTGGCGGAGCAGCGAATCAAGGCCGTGCATGGCCTGGTCAGGACGTGGCCGCAGTATCCCAACAAGGAAAGCTGATTCAGGAGCTGGTCATGGCAGATGTGGCACACCCCGGCGAACGGATTCCGATCGCATCCGATCACGCTGGTTTCGAGATGAAGGAACGCATGTGCGCAGTACTCACGGAGATGGGTTACCTGGCCGATGATCTCGGAACCCACAACGCGGAGAGTTGTGACTATCCGGACTACGGACACCCGCTGGCAAAGCAGGTGTCCAGCGGTGCAGCTGCCAGGGGTGTGTTATTGTGCGGCACCGGGCTTGGCATGTCCTATGTGGCCAACAGGTACAAGGGAGTGCGTGCAGCAGTATGCTGGACACCCGGTATCTCCTCACTGGCCCGCAGGCACAACGATGCCAATGTGCTTGTGCTGCCTGCGCGCTTCATTTCCGATGATGGTGCCGTTGCCATCCTTCGTACATGGCTCGATACTCCATTCGATGGCGGGCGTCACGAAAGACGTGTTGCCAAGATTGAGATCGACAATCAGCTCGGGGAATCCGCCCCGGGGGGTGTTTCATGAGCACAGGGGCCAGCGCCAACTGGGCGCATTGGGATCGATTGCCGCCGGGCGGAGCACTCAGCGAGACGGATCCGGACATTGCACGCCTCATTGAAGAGGAGACGCAGCGGCAGAGTGATGGGCTCGAACTCATTGCCAGCGAGAACTTCGTATCACCGGCCGTTCTGGAGGCCATGGGGTCACCTCTCACGAACAAGTACGCCGAAGGTCTTCCTGGCAAACGGTACTATGGCGGCTGTGAGGTCGTGGATCGCATTGAGCAGCTTGCCATCGACCGTGTGAAGCAACTGTTCGGTGCCGAGCACGCAAACGTGCAGGCACACAGCGGAGCCTCGGCCAATGCCGCCGTGTTTCTCGCGTTCATGAAGCCGGGCGAGACTTTTCTTGGAATGGACCTCTCACAAGGTGGCCATCTCACGCATGGCTCACCTGTCAATTTCTCGGGGTTGCTGTACAGGGCTGTGTCTTACGGTGTCACCGACGAAGGCTTGCTCGATTACGACCACATGCGTGCACAGGCGCGCGCGCACAGGCCGAAAATGATAATCGCCGGTTACAGTGCTTACTCGCGCGTGATCGACTGGCAGGCGTTTGCTGATATCGCCAGGGAGGTGGATGCGATTTTCATGGTTGACATGGCGCATTTTGCAGGCCTCGCTGCCACCGGTGTTTATCCGTCACCGGTGCCATATGCCGACGTGGTAACGAGTACCACGCACAAGACGCTTCGCGGCCCGCGCGGTGGGCTCGTACTCTGCAAGGCGGAGCATGCAAAGGCCATCGACAAGGCAACGTTCCCGGGCATGCAAGGCGGCCCGCTGGAGCATGTGATTGCTGCCAAGGCCGTTGCATTTCACGAGGCACTCCAGCCGTCGTTTCATGAGTACACGCGGCAGATCGTGGCAAACGCCAAGGCGCTTGCGGCCGCTCTGGGTGAGCGAGGGTATCATATCGTGTCGGGTGGTACGGATAACCATCTCATGCTCCTTGACCTCCGCAACAAGGGTCTCACCGGTAAGGCGGCGGAGACGGTACTCGATCAAGCCGGCATTACCGTCAACAAGAACACGGTACCGCGCGAGACCCAGTCGCCGTTTGTCACCAGCGGTATCCGCATTGGCACCTCTGCGGTGACAACCCGCGGAATGGATGAGATCGCGATGCGCCGGATCGCCGAACTCATTGATCGTGTGCTGACCTCTGCCGAAGAGAGCAACGCGATTGCGGCAGTCAGGGCCGATGTCAAGGCGCTCGCTGACAGTCACCCTCTTTACCGGATGACCTCGGCTGTCTGACTGACGGCATACCGGATCTTCAGGGTTGTCGGAGCCGTCGTTTGGCGATGTACCACTCTGGCCGTCTGCCCCCGCTGTCAGTTATGTTTTCCCTGTGTCTCCCATGTGTCGGAGTAGAGCCGAGTGATCGAACTGGTGTTCCGTGAGGGCATCATGGATCAGATCCGCCTGCGTGAGCAGCGGTTCGACGAGCGCGCATATCTGTTCGTGCTCTCGTCGCTGGAGCATTGTCAGGGACTGCTCATCGAACGCAGGCACATCACAGGTCCCGAGCTCGCCAACGCATGCCGCGAGCTCGCATTGCGTCGCTTCGGCGTGATGGCACGGCTGGTGCTCGAGCATTGGGGAGTACACTCCACCGGTGATATCGGTGATATCGTGTTCACGCTGGTAGACCTGGGCTTGCTCATCAGTCAGCCACAGGATTCGCGTGAGGATTTCCTCGGCGTGTTCGACTTCGCGGACGCGTTCGAGCGTGAGTATCCCTGGAACGCTGCCCACGTCTGAGCGACGTGTCACCACGGCGGCGCAGGCGGCCGCACGTGATCGTGCTGCGATTGCAGCAGGCATTTCGTCGTTCGATCTGATGCTTCAGGCAGGTACCGCCTGTGCATCGCTGATACTCCGCGATTACGGTGACCGCTTGACGCACGGTGTGGCGGTTTATGCAGGCACCGGCAACAATGGCGGTGACGCCTGGATAGTGGCCGCGCAGCTTGCACGTGCCGGCGTGAGGGTACGAATGCACGCCATTGGGCCACCGCGGACGTTTGACGCCAGACGAGCCTCGGGGCTGTTCGGCAGCACGGCGCGAGTTTCGTCCGATTCTTCATTCGCGGACGGCCGGGTCTTGGGCGAAGAGCTGCTGGTCGTGGATGGACTGGTCGGCACAGGACACAGCGGCGATTTGGGGAGCAACGTGCGTGCTGCGTGCGACGCAATGATGACGTTACGCAATCGTGGCGCGACAGTCATAGCCCTCGACGTGCCCACCGGACTCGACGCTACATCGGGTGAGATAGTCGACGGCTCTGTACCTGCTGGCTGCACGATCTGTCTTGGTACCATCAAGCGAGGCACATTGCTGCAGCGTGGTCATGCAGGACGCGTGGTGCTGGTTGACATCGGGCTTGGTACCCATGGGGATCGGCCGAATGGAGTGGACGATGATGCGTGGAAGTGGCATGACCGTGCCGCAGTGGCGATGCTAGTACCACCCATTTCGTGGAATGCTCATAAGGGCCAGCGCGGGCGCGTGCTCATCACGGGTGGTGAGACCGGCATGGCGGGCGCTGTCGCGCTGGCCGCTCAAGCGGCACTGCTGGCTGGTGCCGGACTGGTGCACGCGTGTGTGGACACCGGGAGCGTCGCTGCCGTTCAGGCGCTGTGTGCCGAGGCCATCGCACACCAATGGCCTACGATTGCCAGTGAGGCGATTGGCGGAATATCAGCCGAGGGACCTGCGGGCAGTGCACACATGCTCTCAGCAGATGACACCGCAATCGACGCGCTCGCCGTCGGTCCAGGGCTGGGTCGTTCATCACGTTCTGCATCTGTGTTCGGGCAAGCCATCCGGAAGTGGCGCAACAAGCCGATGGTTCTCGATGCAGATGCTTTGTGGCATCTGGCCCGTGTCGCCAATTCGCCCGCAAGTGACGCGGCAACAGCGCTGTCGAATATCGCGCATGATGGCGTGGCTGATGTTGCACCCGGTGCGGGGAGAATCGTGTGCACACCGCATGCCGGCGAGTTCGCGCGTCTTGTCGGAGCGTCGTTGCCATGCGACTGGGAAGAACGCGCTGCTCTGTTGGAGGACTTTGTACGAAGGGCCGGCGTGACAGTGCTTCTCAAGGGCACTCCCACTCTGGTGGCGTCGCCGGGCAGAGGGGCACTGACGGTGGTGCCGCACGGAACCGCGCTGCTCGCAACTGGCGGCAGCGGTGACTGCCTCACCGGTATCATCACAACGCTCATGGCACAGGGCGTCAACCCTCATGATGCAGCGACCGTGGGCGCAACCGTACATGGTCTGGCTGCGGAGATGGCGTCCGCAAGGGCGGGTGTTGTCCGCGGCACGGGTGTCTGCGACATGTTGAGCTGCATTCCTGCTGTGTGGCAGTCGCTGCTCGAAGCAGAGCCCACGGCGCCATACGTAATGGCTGCACTTCCTGCACTCTAGGACTTGTTCATGCCTCGCGCCGTTTCGGCGTTGTCGGCCACCCTTGCTGTGCCCGGCCTCTTTCTCGCAGGCTGTGCAGCCAGCGGAACTCTTGGCGGATTGCAGTCGTCCGGCAATATGTTTCCGCGCAGTGACGAGCGAGTTCTTGTAGGCAGCTACACCATCGTCCAGGCAGTGGAAGTGTCGCGACGCTATGTTTTTTCTGCGGGCGGCAGCGGAGTTGCGATCCTTGATCGGCTATTCAATCGCTGGATGCGACCACTGGCGGCAAGTGATCTGTTCGATGCGTCCGTGTTTGGCCAGCCGGTCATGCTCATGGTTGCCGATCCCGTGGAGGATGCCCTCTGGATAGCTGCCCCCGGCGTTGTATCGGTATACAGGCCTGGCACAGAATTGCTCCGGCACACGATGATTACCGGCGTGCCGGATTTTCTGGCACTTGATCGCAGTGGCAGCGGTGACGTGATTGTGCGCAGCGCGGGTCAGTTCACCCGTATCTCGAGAATCGGTCTTACTACGCCGCTCGCCGGGCTGCCACCGCTGTCTTCGCTCGTCTTGCCTGCCAAGCTGACTGATCTCTACCGCGAGTATCCCATATTGCGAACTCAGGTGCAGATGTTTCTGCGCCAGCAGCTGCCTGAGACGGCACTGGGATCGACCTCATTGCTGTCGGGTGCCGCCTCTCCTGAGCGCAGCAGTGAGCTGTGGCTCGGGACCGATGGCGACGGTCTGTTAAGGTTCGATCCGATATTCCTGGAAGCCAAGCCATTTCCTTACGGCCTAATTGAAGCAGGCGTGGGAGCACTGGCGCCTGCGGCTGATGGTGTATGGACAGCGAGCCTTGGCACGTCATTCAATTCCGGAACCGGCTCACCCATGCTCCGCGGGAACAAGGCGCGCGGTGGACTCAGTTTCGCTTCCGGCGATCTGCAGCAGTTCCGATGGATCGACGGAACCATCAGTGTGCCGTTTGCCGGGGTGCGAAGTCGGGTGTTGGCAACATGTGGATCGAAGGCCTGGATCGGCACCGATCGGGGGCTGATGCGTGTGAGGCTCGATGGCTCAAGCGAGGTTGCTCTGTGGACCACGCTCAATGGCCTTCCGGACAACAGGGTCACATCACTGGCGCCGCGTGATGAAGGTACCTGGATAGGAACTCCCCGAGGTATACTGTTTGTGTACGACACGGCGAGTGTCAGCTCGCCGTCCGTGCGCGAGGTTGGAGAGCGGCTGCTTGACGACGTCGCGGTGAACGCGTTGTTGCTTCGGAACGACACACTCTGGGTTGGAAGTGATGAAGGTCTGCTGGTGATCGGTCGACCACAGAGCCATGATCGTGTGTTGACCCGACCGCTTCCCGACAGCATTTCATTGCGTCGCCCCGTGCGCGCGATCGCAGCGAGTGACAGTGTGTTGCTGGTAGCCACTGACGACGCAGTGCGTATTCTCTACCCACGCCTGGCACGAGCGGAGGTGGTGGATGTCCTGTCGGGTCGAAAGGCTGGACAGGTAGCGCGTGTGGGCATAGATGCGGCCGCCATGTGGGTTGCCGGATCAGATGGAGCACTGCTCATGTCGCGCAGCGGAGGTGCGGTTCGCCTCCTGCGCGGAGGCATGGATATACCCACCCCGGTACTTGACATCGTGGCCACCCCGGACTGGATCTGGCTCGACACACCGCAGGGACTCATGCGCCTCAGGCGTACTTCCGATGGACTAATTCCATGAGCGACGACTTGACGATATGGTCGGCAGGCGATGCACGGCCTCACCAGGCCATGGGGGCGGGCAAGGAGTTCGACACGATTCGCATGCTCATGGCACGCTGGGGCTGCCTTGCTTGTGACATCGGCGATGACGCTGCGGTGCTGGCGCCGTCCGGCCAGAATCGTTATGTGGTATCGACCGACGCCTGTATCGAGGGTGTCCATTTTCGGAGCGAGTGGATCACACCATTTGATGTGGGTGTCAGGGCTGCCGCTGCCGCGCTGAGTGATCTCGCAGCGATGGGTGCAGGTGCCGATTACATGCTGGTGTCATTTGTCGTCCCCGCCTCTTGGCGCTCACGCCTGGGTAAGGTGGCCGATGGCATCGGCATGCAGGTGAAACGTGCAGGAGCGCAGATAGTGGGCGGCAATCTCAGTCTCGGACCTTCATTCGGTCTTTTCCTGACCGTGATCGGGCGTGCCAGGCGTCCCGTACCTCGCTCCGGTGCGCAGATTGGAGACAAGGTGGTGGTTACCGGCATGTTGGGCGGGCCTGGTGCCGCACTGGCTGCGTGGAAGGCAGGATCAGAAGTATCTCGCTGGGCACACGAACGCTTCGTGCACCCGCTGCCCAGGCTGGTTGAAGGTCGCCTGCTGGCTGATGCCGGTGCAACGGCCATGATAGACATCTCCGATGGGCTGGCTGCTGACGCCCGGCACGTGGCTGCCGCAAGCGGTGTAGACATAGTAATTGATCCTGCCATGCTGCCCCTGGGTGAGAGGGTTACGGCTCAAGCCGCGCTCGCCAGTGGCGAAGAGTACGAATTGCTGGCCACGATGCCGGCAGGCGCCCTGCGGGCACTCGAGAATCACTGGAAGAGCCATACGGACGTTCCCCTGACCGTTGTGGGGAGTGTGATGGCACGTGGGCCGAAGGCAGTGGAGCCGCACACCGAATCGTTCATGGGACGCATCAGCGGATGGGACCACTTCAGCGGTATGTCCGGCAACGAGGCGCATGAACCGGACAAGCCTCCGGATCGTTGAAATGATGGTTATTATTCGCGAGCTTTGAGGCCATGATCCGCACTGTCGTCACCGCGGTA
>CAYSKN010000117.1:1483-9981 GCA_964431565.1 uncultured Gemmatimonas sp. | reverse complement strand
CGTCACCCCTGCTGCCGATCAGATGTCCGCTCCCGCTCGCGCCACAGCATGAGCGTGTAGTCGATCGTCGCAGCCACGCCAATCACTGCGACGGCAATCACCAGCCAATCAACCCACCTTGGCAGTATCAGCACGGCTGTGAAGATCGCAAGCTGCAGAGACGTCACCCATTTTCCGAGCACGCGGGCTTGAAATGCCACCGGACGCAGCCAGCTCACGCTGCGTGCAACGAACCAGCCGGTTACCGACATGATATCGCGGAACATGACGGCAATGGCCTGCCATAACGCCAACTGACCTCCGACGACGTAGCTGACAACGACGCAGGACACGAATAATCGGTCGGCAATCGGGTCAATGAGAGCGCCAAGGCGGGATGCGGTCCGCGTACGCCGGGCGAGCCACCCATCAAGAAGATCCGAGATTGAGGCAGCGGCCAACAACCCCAGTCGCACGGGTGCTGCCTTGATCGCCACAAAGCCCACAGCCAGCACCACCCTGGATGTGGAAAGGATATTCGGCAGCGTCATGACGCCGGAGGCATTGGACCTGAGGGGCATGACAGAAGGTACCCCACAATGCTTCCGCAGCGACAGACGCAAGCCCGAGGTCAAGACCACGATTACTTCTTCCAGGGTGGCCTCGGGTCAATGACAGACGTTATCCTGCCCGAACATGTGGACCGATCCTCTCCCACTGATCGTCATTGGCGTCACGGCTGCAGTGCTGGCATGGGACGTGACTCTGGCCGGATGGATTGCCGCACGACGTGAAGCGCCACGTTTGTTTACACAACTGACGGCGTTTTGCGGTCTGCTGGTCGTCCCCGCACTGGTGGTGAGCTCGGCAGCGGCAACGGAATCCGGTGCACGTACCATCGCTGGTATCACCTGGCTGCAAGTGGTTGTCGCAGCTGCCTTCGTCCTGCAGGTGAGCTATGCCGTCGGTATCCGTCTCGTCTCACCGGTCGTGGGTATACCCATACTGTTGTACGACGTAATGCTGGCGTTCATCGCGATTGGGGACTATCTCGTAGCGCAGAACGGGACGGCACCAGTGGCGCTCCAAGCCGCGGTATCGGCACGAGACGTGATAGTGGGACTGGGTGTGGGGCGTGCTGCGCTTGTTTCCCCTCTCACGACGCTCGCCCCCATCGTCGCACCGGCCTATCCCGCCAGATGGCGGCTCTCCGGCCTGGCCCGCGCCTCGCTGGTCCTGACGAGCGTTGCGCTGACCACACTCCTGACCATTGAGCTGCCCAGAGGAGTGGCCGCGGTCCAGAGCTATGATGTTGCGGTCGGTGTTCCGTTGGCCGCTCGCCCACGTGGCGACTTCCGAATAGGACTCAGATTCCTGCCAGTACTCAACACCGTGCCGCCGCAACGCACGGTGCGTGCAGACACCATGCTGTTCAAAGCGTTCAATCCGGATATTGCGTTGGTCGTGCTTGGCGAAGAGGGAACGACGAATGCAGCTCTGGATTCGCTCGCCCGTGTCATGGAAAGATGGCGAGTCGACCGGAACACTGGTGACACACTGCTTCTGGCCGTCGGTCTGCGCGTGGGTCGCCAGATATTGCTTGCCTCCGAACCGTCACGAGTGAACGCAGTCAGACGAGTGCTCGAACGACTCCGCCCCGACATCATCTTCCCGGCCCTGCCGGATCCGCTTCCGTCCTGGCTGGAACGCACGCCACCATCGGCCGCCTGGTGGCGGGCGTCGCTACTCCTCACCGCGCAGGAAGTTCGCAGGGTCCGTCCGCAGACACTAGTTGGCTGGAGCGCTGCCCGGCTCGATGCTGCCGATAGTGCGGTATATGCGTGGGCCGCGGGTCCGGGCTCGCCGGTTGATGTTCTTGGCGCCGCCGTATTTCCGAGCTTCTCCGGCCTCCCGGCTGTGGATGCCAGGCTTCGTGCCTTCGAGCGCTGGCATTCGCAGGCGGCTGCTGCCCAAGGTGCAAAGCAGTTGCACTGGCTGACCACCGTCGGCGGTCTGCCTCATACACACGGAGACGCCGCCCAGGAGGCAGCGATCCGTCGCGCACTTGTCTGGGGAACTCAACGCGACTGGATCACCGCTGTCATCGTGGGTGAGCCAGCGGACTACGAAGGATGGACAGGACTGCGGGCAGCGAATGGTCGCTACAGACTTGCGGTGTCAACCCTCGGTCTCGAATCACGTCGGATGCGTGAGGTCAGGCGGTAGAAAGCACGCGTGCGGTTCCGTTCACCAACCCCTCGGCCTCCAGCCCGGGACGCAGGTAGCACTCGGCCAGTCGCCTCACATCTGATCCGGTGACGCGGGCAATGCGATCATCCTCGTCGGTGCGCTCATTCAAACCCTCCCCGAACAGCCAGGCATCAACGATGCTCTCAAGCACAGCTCTTCCCGACTGCTGGGCGATGGCATGCGTCCCCATCAGGTAACTCCGCGCCCGCCACATCTCCTCATCCGATGGTTCTTGCTCACGGAATCGTGCAAGCTCACTCATGAGCCCATCGCGAGCTTCGTCCACCCTTTCGGGCGACGTCGCAATGTACAGGAGAAATGCACCACCAGCACTTCGCTCAACAGGAAACACCCTCACCGTATATGCCAGCGACTGTACTCCCCGCAGCTGCTCAAACAACCGCCCTCCGAGACCGCCGGCAATGGCGGCCAGTACACGCGCTGCATGCCGGGCCGGCTCCGTGCGCGACGGACCGGGAAACAGCAGTGCGAGTGCCGACTGCTGCTTTGAACGCGAATCGCTCGCAAACCTACGCGCGCGAGGCCACGGAACAGGAGACAAATGTCCTGCCGCACCGTGCTCGATCTCTCCGAGATGATCACGGCAAAGACGCGCAGCCTCGGCAGGATCGATGTCACCGACGACCGATACCGCCGACGGACCCCGGAGCACATGCGAAGAATGCCACGCCCTCACGTCCTCACGCTCCAGTGCAGCGAGTGACGTCTCCGAACCGCGCACCGGACGGGCATAAGGGTGATCGCCGTACGCTGCGCCCGATGCCAGACGTATCGGCCAGCGATACATGTCATCACGCATGCGGGCGACCTCGTTGAGGGCAAGCTCACGCTCCGTCTCCACCCCGTCCGCCGGAAACACCGGATGCTGCACCACGTCACCCAGTAGCTCGAGTGCCTGCGGGAGATATCGTGCGGGTACCGACATCGTCCAGCCTACGCTTTCGAGACCGGCCGAAACCCGGATGCCGCTGCCAAGCATTTCGGTTGCCTCTGCCACCTGAACGCCACTGCGACTTGCAGTTCCCTTGAGCATCGTGTGTGTGGTGAGGCACGCCAGACCCTCGCGTGCGATCGGATCGAGCACTGCACCTCCACGAACAAAGACGCCCACATGCACCAGCGGTGCTCCCGACCTTCGATGAATCAGGATGGGAACACCCAGCGCCGTCCGATACACATGCACGCCACCTTCGACCAATGACGCGATACCGACAGCGGCGGCCGCACCTGACATCGATTGCTCCCGCACGACACCAGCGCTCATTTCACCTTTCGTTGGCCCCGTCGCATGCACCACGGTATCAGTCATTGCAGGTACACCAACGGATGGTGTAACCATGATCTCGCTTCCCGCTGCTCTCACTCGCGAGAGCATGTCGCGCAGTTCGTCAACTGAACGGGCGATGGGATCATACCCATCGGGCCGATATGATACGATACCGATCTGATCCGGAACCAGATGTCGCCGCACGGCTTCTCCCACCGCAGCGGCATCGAGTGACAGCAGAGCGTCGTAGTGGCGAGCTGCTGCTGAAATCCCGCCCCGGGCCTCCCAGACCGCAAGATATTGCGCTTGACCATCCATGCTTTCGAGACGGCGCAGCCACCTGGACTCAAGAATGTGCTGCGCACGCACAACCTCAACTGGACGTACTCCGTCGGCATGCAGGGACTGCAACTCCCGCCAGATAGCAGAGGCTGCATCTCGGGTCCGTTGAGGGGGCACTTCGGCGTGCATGACGAACACACCGGTTTCACCAGTAGCGTAATTCCATGCGGATACTGATGTGGCCAACTGGCGTTCGCATAATGTACGATAGAGGCGTGAAGCACGGCCTGTACCCAGCAACACACCGCTCAGCTCAAGCGTCGGAGCATCATAATGCATCAGCGACGGCGTGCGCCATCCAATGGCCAACTGACTCTGGACGACATCCCCGGACAACCAACGACACCTCATCCCGGGCAGTGATCTCTCCTGCGGACCCGGTGCTCCGGCTACCTCCTCGTCATCGCCCAGCGTTCCATGTCGCAGGAGCACCTCACGATACACGTCATCTGGATCCACGTCACCGACAACAGCCACGATTGTATTGCCGGGCTTATACCACCGCCGGTAGAATGCCATTATCTGCTCACGCGTGAACTGCCTGAGCGCTAACTCGTCACCCATACGCCAACGCCGTATCCTGTGTCTGTCATACAGCAGAGCGTAGAGCGATTCGATGGTGACAGCCGAGGGAGTATCACGCTTGCGCTTCACCTCCTGAATTATCACCTCGAGTTCACGGGCAAGTTCACCAGCCTCTATCACCGATCCTGCATATGCATCAAACTGTATTTCTAATCCCGACACAAACGACGACGCAGGCAAGACCGTGTAGTAGCTCGTATGATCGTAGGCCGTGTGTGCATTCACATGGCCGCCGTTCGCCCTGATCTCGCGGGCTATTGCACCCACACCGCGGGTTGACGTTCCCTTGAAGAACATGTGTTCAACCACGTGAGCCATGCCAACCTGCTCGTCCATCTCATCGAAATAACCCGCTTTCACATAGGTCACGATCGACACGACCGGAGCCGAACGATCACGACGCACCAGAAGCGTAAGCCCGTTTGGCAGAACAGTCCGCTCCGTCTCAGCATGCAACGCCAGCGCCTGTCCTGCACTCGCGATCAGCGTGGTCATGATCCCGGGGTGTTTGGAGACTCTGCCGTTCCCCTCTCTCCGGTCGAAATGCCACTCAGGCACCCTTGCCATTCGCCCGAGCCCGCACGCACGAGCCATCGACGGGCTTCGTCAAAGCGGCCCAGTTGCACCAGTGCACAGCCCAGGAATCCCTGTGCAACAGGATCGCCCGGGTCCAGTTCCAGCGCACGTACATAGAAACGGCGGGCTATGTCAGGCTGACCGTCTGCAAGCATCACGGCCGCCAGCTCCCTCGACGCTACTGCATTCCGCGGAGCAATCCGTACAGCATTGGTAAGCATCGTGCGTGCCCGGGCAAGATCACCATCTTCTCTAACAAGTCGAGCCAGATAGACGAGCGGGCGGGCATCCTCGGGATGCTTCATCGCCAGACGCGCCAGCTCGGTGCGTGCCGAATCGCGCGAGCCACGCTGATATGCTGCCACAGCTTCCCTGAGGTCACGCTCTGACCTGGCATCGAGAAGCCACCACACTCCCGTCGCGATGCCGACCGTTACGGCAGCCAGCAGCCCAAGAAGCAATGGGAAAGGCCACCGGCGCCGGCTTGTTCGGGAACGCTCGTCGCTCTGCAACCGAGCCTCTGAACTGGCTCCCGGGCCCGTACCTTCATACGCTGTCGACGACGCACCCGATTGTGCGTGGTCGCGTGAGCTCCGCGCCTCAGAACCCATGCCATCTGGGGTATTCGCCGACTTCGGATGCGCCGCCTGCCCTGATTGCTGCGAGGATCGGGATGCACCAGTTACGGGCCCGAATTGCGGTGCAGCAACAGCCGGGGCAGTGGCCGCCGACACGGTCGCATGAGACTGTCCCGGAGCCTCCGGTACAGCGTGCTCAAGAGCCATCCATGCCTCGCGAACCACCATCCTCTCGGCTTCAGTCGTAGCCGGACCAGTGGAGCGATCAGACCACGCTGACAGCTCCACCAGTGCGTGTGCATCGGTAAGGGTGATCAGGCCAAGGCGACGTATCTCTGCGACCAATGCCTGCCCACTGAGTTCCGCCCGACCGACCACAAGCTGAAGCACCGTCTGAGCAGATCTCCAGAGCTCGGGCGCGGTACTCACATCTGAAGCAGCAAAGACACGCCGCGCCACGTCCAGTGCCAGGCGGGCGTATGGCGGCGGCTCGGGCACCCACCCGCTCAGCGCACGATGCGGAGCATCCCCGCATCTGCACTGCCCCGGATGAACGCCTCCGCCGCATGCGACTCGATCTGTCGTCCGGTCGCTCCGTAGAAACGGCGGGCTTCCATCCGCATGTACTCCTCGATAGGGCACCCGGCGTCGCGCGCATCACGAAGTGCCCGGACGATGGCGTCCCATGTACCTTCAAAGACGCTGCCGTCACGCATGATCACCCGATGTGTCTCCTTTCCGCGTATTGCAGTCTCCACCGGCCCAGCGCTCGTCTGCTGACTGGCCAGCCCGGAAAGCAGGGTCCCAAGCGCCTGCAGTTGCCCCGACACAGGAGTCTCCACAGCAGCTGCCATGGTATCGTCTTCCTCCAGCTCGATCCCGGCAAGCAGCTCATCAATGGAGTCGGGCTCGACAGCGAGTCTACGCAGCCTGATTTTCCACGGTTCAAGCGTGCTGTCGTTGTCATCCAGGTGGTGAACAAGCTTTCTGAGCTCGATCATGCGGATGATCCCGAGTTCGTCCCAATGATCCTCGGGCGATGTCTGTTCGAACTCGTGCAATGCGGCGTCAATGTCACCAGCATCATACAACATGTTGGCAAGATACACGCGTGCTTCCGCAAATCCGGGGAAAATGGCAAGCGCATGCCTCAGCGTCGCCATTGCCTCGACGTCCATGCCCAGCCGATGTTGTGCGTAGCCGATGCATGCCATCGCTTCACTGCAATCCTCCGAATGCTCGATAGCGCGCTGGAAATAGGCCAGTGATTCATCCATTTGCCCTTCACGGCAAAGCGCCCGGCCGATCTGAAGCATCAGATCCTCGTCATCGTCGTACCCCAGCAGCAGAATGCGATCGAAAGCACGCAAAGCAGCATCCACCTGACCAAATCTGAGCAACACGTCCCCAAGACCGGCCAGGGCGTTTTCGTGCTCGGGATCAAGCAACAGGGCTTCCTCGAAACTGCGCCGCGCCCACGCGTACTCCTCCCGGGCGAGACGTGCATAACCGACCCCTACGTGTAATTCCACCGCCGTGGGGTACAGAGTCAGCCCCTCGCGCAGCAGCTCGAGTGCCTCATCAAACTGCTCCTCGAAATGGAGGGCATGAGCACGCTCTTCGTACTCCTCGGAACTAAGGAATGGGTCGGACATCGGATTTCAGGCCTCCGGAGTAGACAGGTTACCGGATAATACCGTCCATGCATCGTGTAGGTTCACGTCGACACCGCCTTCAACGCAACAGCGATCTCTCCCGCCAAGCGGGCATTTGCTTCCAGCAACGCGACATTGGTAAGTACCGACCGCCCGGCGGTGCTGTCCCGGATACGTGCGAGCAGCCATGGCGTCACCGCATGCCCGCTTACCCCTGTCACACCTGCCCGGTTCAGCGCATCCCGTATTGCCGTCTCCATCACGTCGGACGGAATGGCAAAATCTGCTGGTGGAGGTTGAACGACCAGCATTGCACTCGACCGACCCAACGAGCGATGCGCACGCCAGGCACGGGCGATCTGTGCGGGCTCATCGAGCCGGAACGAGAGTTGCAACCCCGTGCGAGCCGAGAAGAAGCCGGGAAACTCGTCGGTGCCGCACCCCACCACCGGCACCCCCATTGTCTCCAGACGCTCCAGGGTTGCCCGCAGATCCAGGATCGACTTGGCACCCGCGCACACCACCAGCACGGGTGAACGCGATAGCTCGACGAGATCCGCAGACTCGTCGAACGTAGTGCCACGATGAACCCCACCGATACCGCCAGTGGCGAACACCTCAATGCCGGCCAGCGCACAGAGCGCAAGAGTTCCTGCCACTGTAGTGGCGCCATCAATGCCAAGTGCCATTGCAATCCCCAGATCGCGTGCAGACAACTTCCGCACACCACCACATGCGAGAAAACGCTCGAGGTCATCAGGTTCGAGTCCGAGGTGTGGCACACCACGAACGATGCCCGCAATGGCAGGTACGGCCCCAGTGCCAACGACGGCAGCAGACATACGCAATGCTGCATCACGATTGTGTGGCGGCTCAAGACCTTGCGCAAGAACCGAACTTTCAAGCGCAACAACGGGCTGCCCGTGCCTCAACGCAATTGCCACGGCATCTGTAAGCAGAGGACGTCGACAACTCTCCTCGCTCACTGCGGTTTCACACCCTGCCATGCGCACCACAACAACGGGCACGCACAGGACAGGAGCTCCACTGGGAGCAACTTATCACCGCAACATCGAGAGCAACCGTGCTGCTCAGCCCGCAGCGTCCTCAAATGCCTCTGCCTTGCGTGCCTCAACCAGTTCCCAATCGGTCGATGTCGGATCGTACATCGCCATGATCTTGATGGTCTCGCCGGCCCACGCATCGAAATCCTTGCCGGTATTCCGATAGATCTTGATCTCATGT
>CAYSKN010000117.1:0-1473 GCA_964431565.1 uncultured Gemmatimonas sp. | reverse complement strand
TCCGTCTTCGAACTTGAGCACGATCAACGGATGGGTATCGTTCGTGAACTGCTTGCGCAGCTTCCTTGGGGTGGGAGCAGTCATGGCTCGTGGATGAAGGGGTTCGGATGGTCTGCCTGTAAACTGCGATGTGTTACCCGACGACGCCAGACGGCAAGTGCATCAGGAGTTAGACGGCCCGAAGGACTGACAATGCAACAGTCCCAGAGGACCAGTGGACACCAGACGTGAAAACCCGGACAGGACTGGTCCTGATATCAGGCCTCAGAGCATGCCATCAGGTCCGGATCATAAAAAGCTGGATATCAGGTGGTTGGGGCAGGTTCGATCGGTGCGAAGGTTGCCGGCAACTTTCCTGCCGTGATCCGCTTCTCGAGCCATGCATAGAGCACCGGCAGAACAAACGCCGTCAACACCATGCTAGTGGCAAGACCACCGATCACCACAGTTGCCAGCGGCCGCTGTATCTCGCTGCCAGGGCTCGTATTGAGCGCCATGGGAACAAAGCCGATACCCGGCACGATGGCCGTCATGAGGACTGAACGCAGGCGGTCTGCAGCTCCCATAAGTACGCGCCCCCGTATCGAGGCGCCAGCCAGATGCCCGCTGTGACGCAGATGATTGAGGTGCTCCACCATCACGACAGCGTTGAGAACAGCAATTCCGAAGAGCGCAATGAAACCGATACTCGCCGACAAGTTGAGATTGAGCCCGCGTATCCAGAGCGCTGCCACACCACCAATGAAAGCAAACGGTACATTCGCGAGAATCAGTACAGCCTGCGATAACGAGCGGAAGGATAGATACAGCAGAGCGAAGATCAGTAGCAGAGCGAACGGAACGACTATCGCGAGGCGCGCCATCGCACGCTGCTGGTTCTCGTACTGACCACCCCATTCGAGAAAGACCCCCTGTGGAAGCGGTACTTCCCTGGCGATCCGGCTGCGTACCTCCTCTACAAAGCTCCCCAGATCGCGACCACGCACATTGGATAGCACGAGCGAACGTCGCTGACCGTCCTCGTGTCCGATCATCTCCGGGCCGGTCGTGGATACCATTTCGGTCAATGCTGACAGCGGGACCAACTCACCGCCCGGAGCCCGCACGTTGATCCGACCAATGGCGCCAGCGTCATTTCTGAATGCCCCGGGCAGGGTTACGACGACGCTGATCCGTCTGAAGCCATCGATCATCTCTGCCGCCGTCTGTGCACCCATGGCGTGATCGATGGCATCCCGCACATCAGCAACGCTCACCCCGTACTGTGCGAGCACCTCGCGGCGTACCTGCATGCGTACCTGCCCGCTTCCTTCAGCCACCTCGACAGCCACATCGGCGCTCCCGGGTACCGTGGCTACGACTCTGCGCATGCGTTCGGCCAGGCGCTGGTTCTGCTCAAGATCCGGCCCCACAACCTTGATACCGAGATCCGTCTTGATGCCGCTCTCGGCTTCGTCGAGGCGCATGGCCAGC
>CAYSKN010000116.1:0-9994 GCA_964431565.1 uncultured Gemmatimonas sp. | reverse complement strand
TGGCATGACGGTCGAGACGATGGCAGCCGAGCACACCTACGATGGTGGACATCTGACTGACGCCGCCGGACGCCATGTCGCCGCGGCGTTCCTGCATAGCCTTTCGCAAGCCGTCCGCCGGCATGAGTCGGCAGCTCAGCCGTAGAACGTATCTCCTCCGGCTGATTTAATCCGATGAGCTTGCGTTCCCAAATGGCGTCTGGCGCGCTGTGGATGGTTTTTGCCAGACTGGCGGAACGCTCCATCGGGCTGCTTAGCACTCTAATCCTCGCGCGTCTACTCGTACCACACGACTTCGGGGTCGTCGCGATGGCCATGACGTTCGTCGCGCTCATCGAAGCGTTGAGCGCTTTCGGCCTCGATACGACTCTGATCCAGAAACAGACGAAGGAACGCGCGCACTGGGATACTGCGTGGACATTTGAGATCCTGGTGGGCGCCGCTATCGCGGTGCTGTTGATTGCCGGCGCCAGCACAGTGGCAACATTCTTCCGGGAACCCGCTCTGGTCCACATTCTGCCGGTACTGGCAATCGGCTCTTTTGCGATGGGCTTTCAGAACATCGGCGTCGTGGCTTTTCGCACTGAAATGCGCTTCGATCGCGAGTTTCGGTTCCAACTCGGCAAGAAGCTGATCGGATTCTGCGTCACGGTCCCGCTTGCCATTGCCCTCGATTCCTATTGGGCACTAGTCATCGGGCAAACGGTCGGGCGCGTCGGCGCGACCGCACTGAGTTACTGGGTTCACCCGTATCGGCCACGGCTAAGCCTCGCAGGCACCCGGGACCTCTTCGGCTTTTCCAAATGGTTACTAGTAATCAGCCTGATCTCATATCTGAAGGAGCGTTCGTCAGACTGGGTCATAGGTCGCATCGCTGGCCCCGCATCATTGGGCGCATTCAACGTGTCCTACGAATTCGCCAGCTTGCCAAGCACGGAACTCGTGGCACCGATCAACCGCGCCGTCTTCCCGGCCTATGCGAAATTAGCGGTGGAAGGTGGAGGCGCGTTGCGTACGGAATATCTCTCCGTAATAGGTATGATCGTGCTCCTGGCCGCACCGGCAGTGCTTGGCATGGCGGCTGTAGCCCCCGTTCTGGTACCTGTGCTACTCGGCCCCACTTGGAGCCAGGCCGTGCCGATTCTGATGGTGTTGGGCTTTTTTGGCTTCACTAACGTCGTCCAGAGCAATGCGCAGTCGGCGTATCTCGCCCTCGGGCGACCAGATATCCCAGCAAAGGTCAATGCCGCGCACGTGCTCGTGCAGATCACTGCCGTGATACTGCTGACACGATCACAAGGGGTAATAGGCGCAGCAATCGCTTATCTGGTAACTGGGGCGATCATGATCCCTCTAAGCCTTGGTATCATTTTGCGCATGCTGCACATTCGCCTACGCGACTTTCTCGCGCAGGTGTGGCGCCCCATACTGGCGGCTGTATCCATGTATCTGCTAGTACTGCTCTTTGTGCGCGCTCGCCTCGCAGCCGAACCGGATGTGTTAGGCATGGCACTTACCCTGCTGATTGCGCTAACGCTGGGTGTTGCGATCTATTTTCCAAGCGTCGCACTGTTTTGGCTCGTCAGCGGCAAGCCGCATGGAGCCGAACGGGTTATCTTCAACAGAGCGCTCGTACTGCTTGCGCGTTTAGGGTGGCGTCGGACGGAGCCGACGGAATGAGTCCCGCGTCGACATGCCGCCGCCCATGCCCGCTGTGCGGCAGCGTGAATACTGAAGCATTCTACATACTCAATCAGGTGCCTGTTACCTGTACTTCTATCTTCGCTTCGGCCACACAGGCGCGCGCTGTTCCAACAGGTGAAATCGACCTTAATGTGTGCAAACAGTGTGGTTTCATTTTCAATCGCGCTTTCGATTCGACGCTTGGGGAGATCGGCGCGCAATACGAGAGCACTCAGGCTGCATCAGCCCATTTCAGTGAATTCGCACAATCACTAGCAGAACAATGGGTGGGCCGGTACGCCCTCGAAGGAAAGCGAGTTCTCGAAGTAGGTTGTGGCAGCGGAGATTTCCTCGAACGCATGCTAGAGGCGGGCATCCGGGATGCCATAGGAATCGATCCACTCTCCAGATCATCAGCCAAGGATGCTGCCAATAGTTTGGTGCATCTGATCGCCGACAGGTTCAGCAGCGTGCACACCACGCTCGAGGCCGACGCACTAGTATGTCGACACACTCTTGAGCACATTGAGGATATTGCGAGCTTCATGAGTCTGACGAGAATGTGGGCAGACAGCAACCCGCGGGGTGTGATCCTAGTCGAAGTGCCGGACGCAGAACGCGTGATCTCGGAACGGGCTTTCTGGGATGTGTACTACGAGCACTGCAACTATTTTACCGCTGCGACACTGCGACTCGCGTTAGAGCTCTCGGGACTCGAAGTCATGCGGGTCGAGCGTGTCTACGCGAATCAGTACCTGATTGCCGAGGCCAAGACATGCAGTGTGACGCGCACTGGCCTGACAGCCCAATCCGCCGGGCAGGCAGTTCTCGAATGTGAAGCTTTCGCCCGTGATGTCCGCGCAGCCATCACGCGCGGCCAGGCTGCGTTGAATCGGCTGGCGAAGAATTCCACTCGTATTGTCCTGTGGCAAGGTGCTGCCAAAACAGTCGGTCTGATGACCGCACTTCCCAACACCAGTGTCATCCACTGCGCAGTCGACGCAAACTTGGCGCGTCACGGCAAGTTCCTGCCAGGATCTGCTCTTGCAGTGCACGCGCCGGAGGTGCTCCAAACGCTACGCCCGGGCCATATTGTCCTGATGAATCCCGTATATCTAATGGAGGTACGAGAAAAGGTCCGCTCGCTCGGCCTCGACATTCCAGTGCATTCTGTCAACGATCTGCTCCAGACACGCTGAGCAGGATGCAGCACGCGTGTTCCGTCGCAATTCAGCTGCAAATCAACTTCCACCAGCGCTCGCCCAGATCGCTTCCCCACATTTGGAAAGCTTTAGCTGAACGGGCTGAACGGAATGACTTTCTCAACGGCACGGCCCAATATGACCGGCGGCACATATGGCCTCTGCGGGCCGGCCGGACTCAAGTAGCAAGCATCACGAGTTCTATCGGGATGTAACCAGCACATATTCGAGCCCCCGCGGGCATAATTCGGTATGCGTAGGCAGCACGCACTCATCATGATACATAAAGTCCAGCTCGCCGCTGTCCAAGCACGCGGTGAACTTCAGGAGCTAATAGCCGAGACTCGTGCATGCTAAGATACCCGCTCAGGGCGTAGCGCTCGAGTTTCAGGTCTATTTCAAGCGGCAATGCCACGTGGTGAAATCTCCGGCGCCATGCGCCTCGGGCTCAGAGTTGGCGACTGGGTCATAGTCCGGCCTGCGGTAGAAATACTCGCCACCCTCGATCGCAATGCACGGCTCGATGGGCTGCCGTTTCAGCCCGAAATGCTCGCATTTTGCGGCCAGCGTCTGCTGGTCGCCAAAGTCGCGCACAAGACATGTGACTCCAGCTCTCATCATAGCGGCGGGCGCCGGATGTACGACACGGTGCATCTGCAGGGCTCGCGCTGCGATGGTTCTTTGCACGATGGCTGCCAAGCCGATTGCGTCTTCTTCTGGAAGGAAGCTTGGCTCACACGAGCGGACTCTAGCGTACCTCCTGCCTTGGTACCTTCCGCGGACCACTGCAGTGAACGCGACATCATGAACGCCCGCACAACCGCGGGTAGCGACCCCTCCGATCCTGTCTGGGTGTGCCAGACAACCGCCGTCTTTGAGGCAAGCGACACCTTGCACTGGTGGGACATACGCCAGTATGTACGCGACGTGACGACCGGCAACCACACAACTCAGCACATATGCAAGTTGCTGCTGTTAGCAGGATATCGCAAGCTGGTCGGGCTCGGCATTGGCTACCGTGCGCTGGTCGCGCTCTACGACAGGCTCAGCAAACTCTGGCAAGGGGACCCGTTTCCTGCAATCGAAGGGCGCGTCCCGGACGGCACACCGACGCCTGCCGAACGGCTCGATCTGCAGCCCGGCGAATGGGTGGAAGTGAAGTCACGTGACGAAATCGCGGCGACGATTACGCCGGCGGGCTTCAACCGCGGTATGCGTTACGACATGGAAATGCTCAAGTACTCTGGCAAGCGCTATCGCGTACAGATGCGCGTCGACAAGCTCATCAACGAGAAGAACGGCAAGATGAGTCGGATGAAAACCCCGTCGATCCAGCTTGAGAATGTCTATTGCCGTGCTGAATGCACAGCCACTCGCCTGGGCTGCCCGCGCGCTTCGAATACCTACTGGCGCGAGATCTGGCTCAAGCGCTGCGACCCTCCGCAGATAGCGCCGCAGCGTTCGAGCGAATGACGCGCAGGAAATTCCAGAGCCCGCGGACGCGCGCGCGAAAGCCCAGCAGCATCACCCCGAGATAGACGATCGTACCAGTCAGCACGCATGCGGCGACGTCGATCGGCAGCGGCAACGATGTTGGAAGCGTCATGCGCAGCAGAATGACCGCGACCATCATGATCAGGGATGCGGCCAGGGAAGGCGCGAAGACGCTCAGCCACGTCCAGCCGTTGATGCGGATCACCCGAAAGGCAATCACGAACGCCGGAACATTCGCGAGCGGAAACACGATTACCCATGTCCATGCAATGCCTTCCAACCCCCACCGTGAACCGATATAGAAGCCTGTAGGCAATAGTGTCGCTGCTAGCGCGCTGCACCACATGTTCGCCCGGAATCGCCCCGTCCAAAGCAGCACATGTCCGACGAGAACTTGGCATGAGTAGAATGCCGCATAGAGTGAAAGAATCCGTAGCGGCACTGTGACCGCCCCCCACTGCGGCCCGAGCACCAACGCAACGAAGAGGTCCGCTGTCACGATCATGCCGAACGCAACCGGGAGGGACAGGCAGCTAAGCAGTTCCGTAAGGATCAGAAAATACCGGCGCAGCGCTTCGTGGCGATTCTGGACGGTTGAAAACACGCCTGGCACGACTCGGCTGAGCACGGACGAGATCTCCTGCGAGATCATCGTCGAGAATGTCATCGCGAACGAGTACGTCCCCAACGCGTCCTTGCCAAGCACCCGGCCTGCAATCGTCTGGTCAGCGGAGGTGTAGGCGTACCACGCAAAACGTGACGCAAGGATGCGCCAGCCTTGCAACAACGGGCGCGCCAAGGTATCGATATTGCGCGGCCACCCGATCTTAAACGGACGCCACGCAATGAGCAGCGCCGTACCGGCAGCAGCACCGCCGAGCGAATTGAATACGAGCGACCAAACACCCAATCCGTACCAAGCAGCGAGCACCAGTACCGTCTGCGTCGCACACACCTGTACAACCTGCAGTAGCGCCAATTTGCGGAACTCCATCTGGCGCTGGAGCAACGCTCGCGGCACGACCTGCAGTGCATCCGCGATGCAGAGCAGACTCAGCGCCGAGACAAGGCTGGCAACCTGTGGCTCGTGAAAGAATATCGCTACCGAGCCGGAAAGCATGATGAACGCGATACACAGCGCGAACCCCATCAGAAGAATCAGCCCGGCCAGGCGGGCCTGTCGAACACCGTCGATGCTGCGGTCCTGCACCATGACCGCATCCATCCCGAAATCTTCGACCATCCTGACGAGACCGATTGCCAGCATTGCCATGCCGACGAGACCGTAATCGCCCGGCGTTAGCAGACGAGCAGCAATCGCGGTGCCGACCCAGCTGATAACCTGCGCGCTCCAGCGCAGCGCCGCTGTCCAAGCCATTCCATCTACGAGTAGATGGTCGAGCGCAACACCGGAGGTCTCGGCCTCTCCAGTTTGGCTATCGCTCATGTGAAAAAGCTATCTCCAGATCTTCCAGGGAGACTCCCCCCTAGCATCCATGCGATCGAACGCAATCTTGTCTTTGAACGTGTCCATTGCCTGCCAGAACCCATCATATTTGTACGTTACGAGCAGACGCCGTTCGCGGAGGCGGGCGAAGGGCTCCTCGACGAGTTCCTCACCTTCGTTGATGTAATCGAAAATCTCTCGCCGCAGCGCGAAAAACCCGCCATTGATCATGAACTGATCGCTGCGCATCGGGCCCATGGCGGTCACATATCCGTCTGGCCCGGACTCCACCGCATGGAAGCTGTGCCATGAACGCACCGACGCAAAACTGGCCACTGCCTGCTTGCGCCGGAAATCCTCGATCAGCGTATCCAGCGGTAGATCAGAAAGGCCATCCGCATAGTTGGCTAAGAACTCCGGTTCACACTCGACATACTTGCGCACCCGCAACAGCCGCTGACCGATGTTCGAGTGCATCCCGGTATCGACGAACGTTATGTTCCAGTCACTAGCATCGGTACCGTGCAGCTCGATGCGCTGCTCGCCACGGTGTATCGTGAAATCGTTCGTCATACATTCGTCGTACTTGAGGAAGTATTCGCGAATCAGATCGCCACGATAACCTAGGCAAAGCACGAAATCCCTGTGGCCATAGTGGGCGTAGTACCGCATCAGATGCCAGACGATCGGCCGGTATCCGATCGGCACCAGCGGCTTAGGCAACGTGTCCGAATGCTCGCGTAAGCGCGTGCCGAGCCCACCGCAGAACAACACTACTTTCATCGCTGGCCTCGCGGTCTCAGTATCGCCAGAAGAGATCGCCGTCGACCTGTCCCGTTCTTTGTAGGTAACGGAGCTGCTTCAACCGGGTGAAAGCGCGAAACTCATAAGTATCCTTCGACATTTCTATGCGCTTGAACAGCTCGTACAGCTGCTCTGCACCACGTCGTGCAGTCCACTCGGCCTGGAATCCCGGCAGACCGCTCGCAATCTTTGCGAACGAGACGCGGTAACTGCGAGTATCACCAGTGCTCTCGCCTACGGTGACTTCGCAACCCGGGATCACGCCCGCGATAATCTCGGCGATTTCACGGATCCGGTAATTCTCCGTGTCGGCACCCACGTTGAACACCTGCCCATTGACGGCTGCCGGGTCGGCCTGCAATGCGCACTGCATCGCGAGACAGATATCGTCGATGTGGGTTACAGGACGCCAGGGAGAACCATCGCTGGTCATCGCAATGCGCTTAGTCGTCCAGGCAAGCGCACACAGATCGTTGATGACGATATCGAAGCGTATGCGCGGCGAGGCCCCATAGGCGGTCGCGTTACGCAGAAACGTGACGCAGAAGTCCTTGCTGGCCATCGGCCCAACCTCGTTCTCGACCCGCACCTTACATTCCGCGTAGGCGGTCTGCGGATTGGTCGGCGATTTCTCATCCACCCAATCACTCACGGCCTGGCCATAGACGCTGCAGGACGATGCGTAGACGAAGCGCGGAATTCCGGCCGCCCGGGCCATCCTGGCCAGATTCACCGAACCATGGTGGTTGATGCTGTGTGTGACCTGCGGATTGTTCTCACCGAGCGGGTCGTTGGACAGTTCGGCAAGGTGCACGACTGCATCGTGGCCCTCAAGGTCCTGCGGCTCCACATGCCGTAAATCCTTGTTGATCGTAGCAGGCATGCGGCTCATCGACCTCTGCTCGGTGTAGAGCCAGCCATCCCGATACAGCCCGGTATCGAGGCCGGTGACCTGATGGCCGTTGTCGAGCAGGCGCGCGACGAGACGTGTGCCGATATAGCCGTCTGAACCTGTAACCAGAATTCTCATCGAAACTCCCGCTAGACCACGTAACCCCGTCTTACCACCGGGCTGAAAGCTTGCGCGCATGGAAGGCTTCGGCGAAACCACTTTCGGCGTTGCACTCCATTCCACGTAGCCGCATCACGCTCCGAAAGAGATCGGCTGTGAACCAGCGCTTTCCGCGCTGCGAAACAAAGCACTCCAGCAAGGCATCGATCTTTTTATCCACGACATCCGCCGTCAGCGGCACATACAACCCGGGGCGACCAAGGTCACCATCGTACTTCGGGATTTCGTATTCGAGAATCGTGTGATTACGAAACGTGTTCCAGACAAGTTCGCAGACCGTACGATGATCCTGGTGACGGTCGTGCTGATGGTGCGTGAAAATGAGATCCGGACTGCAACGCCCCTTCAGGCCCTCGATACATTCTTTGATCTGTGGCCACTGCGCCGGGAAATAGCCGTCGCGAAACTCGTGAAACTCGAGGCGGCAGTCGACTTCCTTGGGCAGCAGTCGCCCTATCGCCGCCCGAGTCTCCATCACCCTCGCGGCGTCCCCCGAGAATACGACGATGTTAATGCGCACTTCGGCGTGCTGTCGACCGAGCGCCAGCATCGTACCACCACACCCGATCTCGACGTCATCGCAGTGTGCGCCCAGGAACAGGACCTCACGCAAGCGCTCACCAAGCGGCAGGCTAAGCACAGCACTCAGTCCAGTATCTTTACTTCCGGAATCGGCACGACCAAGCGGCCGCCCCATTCCCGGATGAATTGCAGTTGCTGGCTGATCTCGCGCTGTAGGTTCCATGGCAGGATCAGCACGTAGTCGGGCCGTGCCTGCCGGATCATTTCGGGGTCCAGAATGGGAATGTGAGTACCCGGTGTGTAACGCCCCTGCTTGTGCGGGCTGCGATCGACGGTGTAGTCGAGCAGATCGGTACGAATCCCGCAATAGTTCAACAGAGTATTGCCTTTGCCAGGAGCACCATAGCCGGCGACTGACTTGCCACTATCTCGCGCGTCGATCAGAAAGCGCAGCAGCTTGCGCTTCGTCGCACGTACTCGGGCGTCGAACCCCGTGTAACCGTCCAGGCTCCGCAAGCCTCGCTCTATCTCGTGCGCGCGAAGGTGCTCCACCGCAGGCCCGGTCGGATGGGTAGCATCTCCGGCATGACAGCCGTAGATACGTAGCGAGCCGCCATGAGTTGGAATCTCGTCCACGTCGAAGAGACGTAATCCATGGCGCGCGAAAATCGCCTCCACCGTACCGAACGACAGATAGGAATAGTGCTCATGATAGATGGTGTCAAACTGGTTCTCGTCCATCAACCGCAGCAGGTGCGGGAACTCCATCGTAATGACGCCGCGCTGCTTCAGCAAGATGCGCATACCGCCCACGAAGTCATTGATGTCCGGAACATGTGCGAGCACATTGTTACCCAGCAGCAGGTCGACTTGGCCGTGCTCGGCAGCAATCTCCGCAGCAGTCTCCCGACCGAAGAATCTCACGATTGTCGGAATACCTCTTTCGACCGCAGCCGCCGCTACGTTGGCCGCAGGCTCTATGCCGCGACATGGGATGCCACGCGCCACGAAGTGCTGCAGCAGGTAGCCGTCGTTGCTCGCGATTTCCATGACGAGGGAACTTGCCGCCAACCCAAACCGCACAATCATGCGCTCGGTGTACTGGCGCGCATGCTCGACCCAACTATCGGAGAATGACGAAAAATAGGCGTAATCCGAAAAGATCGCATCTGGCGCGACGTACTCCTCCAGCTGCACTAGATAGCAACTGCCGCAGACCCAGACGTGCAACGGGTAAAACCGCTCCATGTGATTCAGTTCGTGAGGTTCGATGTGCGTCTGACACAACGGCGACATCCCAAGATCGACGAATGTATGCGCAAGCGAAGCACCACAGAAGCGGCACGCGGCCCCAGGCACGTCGCGCTCTGGGCTCACCACAACGCTGTTCATCGATCACTCTCCCATGCAGCCGGCGCCCGCAGGCTCTGCAGAGTCTCTGCGGCCAACTCCTTACGGAACCACACAAATGAGCGCAACGCATAGTCTACTGTCCGAAACCAGTCTCGACTGGCGAAGCGCACTAGTCGGGTGGCCCTCAGCAAGGCGACGTGGTACCGCCAGCGCTGCCAGCGCAGCGGCGCCCGGGCCGACGGCACATGGTGCTGCTCCACTTCGCGGGCGGTCTTGTAGCGCGTCGCGGCACCCGCCGACATCCGCCTAAAGAACAACCTGTCGTCGAGCAGTTGGAACTTTCCGAGCAGTGACAGCTCCGTCATCAGAATCAGGTCCGCGCCCAGGAAATTGCCTAGGATAGAGGCTCGAAGCAGC
>CAYSKN010000115.1:0-10058 GCA_964431565.1 uncultured Gemmatimonas sp. | reverse complement strand
ATATGGCAATATGAGGAAAAGCTGATATGGCACCTGGATCCAGCCCATCGACTGAAACAGCATCTGCAATGAATTGGCTGCTCCGAAGAGCAAAGCCGCAGCCGCGACTCCCAAGGGGTGCCACCTGCCGAGCACGACAATGGCGATGGCGATGAAACCTCGCCCAGCCGACATTCCCTCAACGAAGGTACCGGCCTGCGCCAGCACCAGGGTGGCACCGGCAAGTCCGGCCATTCCGCCGGCAAACAGCACGGCCAGCATTCTGATACGCTGCGTGGCAATGCCTGCAGTCAAGGCTGCCTCCGGGTATTCGCCGGTAGCGCGCAACGCGAGACCCGCCTGCGTGCGTTTCATCCACCAGGCCAGCAGCCCTGTGGCGGTTGCAGTTGCATAGGCCACCGAAGGCTGAGAAAAGAAGCCTGGCCCCACGAGTGGAAGCTGCGACAGAATCGGAATGGTCAGCTCGCTTGCCGTCGGGGTGGTGAGACCTGCTCCGGCCGTGCCGAAAATTGAGCGATACAGAGTACCGGTGAGGCCGAGCGCGAGGAGAGTGATGGCTGTACCGGTGATGATCTGGTCCGCCCGCAGAACGACGGCGAACAATGCGAATACGGAAGCGATGGCAAGGCCTGCCATTACTCCACCTACAAAGCCGGTGCCAACACCGAACATTCCGGCAGCGATCGTGGCGCCAAGTGCACCCGCGATGATCGAGCCCTCGAGCCCGATATTGATGACGCCGGCTCGCTCGCTCACGCACTCGCCCAGCGCAGCGAGTGCCAGTGGCGTCGCAGTGCGCACAGTGGAATCGAGGAAGACGGTGATCAGGTCGAGCGCGATCACGGTGACACCACGCCCGGTACGGCTGAGGATCGCAATCGCCAGCGATCAGCCGCCACTACCAGCAGAATCAGAACCGCCTCCACCACCGATACCACGACACTTGGCACGCCGGCATCGCGCTGCATCGCGTTGGCGCCGGCCTCGAGAGCCCCGAACAGCAGCGCCGTCATGAGCACTCCAGTCGGATGGTTGCGCGCAAGCAGGGCGACTGCGATTGCTGTATAGCCGTATCCGGGTGAGAAGTTCTCGTACAGCGCGTAGGTCACCCCAAGGTACTCCACTACCCCACCGAGTCCGGCAATGATACCACTCGTTACGAAGACACTCATGAGGGTGCGCCGAACACTGATCTGTCCTGCAGAAGCGGCCGCACGTGCATTGCTACCCGTGGCGCGCACACGGAAGCCACTAGCCGTGTTGAACAGCCACCACGAGAGTGACACAGCCAACATGGCCAATATCAGGATTCCGATATGGAGACGTGTACCGTCGAGGAGAATTGGAAGCTGGAGGTTCTCCGGTACCTGCGCCGACTGCGGCGCCGTGTTCGAGGGCTCCTGCAGCGGGCCGTGCACCAGCCATGCAACAATGTAGAGAGCCACGAAATTCAGCATTATGGTGCTGATCACCTCGAGTACGCCGTACCGCAGGCGTAAGACCCCGGCCAGGGCACCCCACGCACCGCCGGCAAGTGCTCCGCCCAGCATGAGCAGTGGGATCGCAATGGCTGGTGTAACGGACTCCAGTGGTTGTGTAAGCGCCGTGGCCGTCGCTGCTCCCATCAGCAACTGGCCCTCCGCTCCCACATTGAGTACACTAGCCCGAAAGGCCAGCGCCACAGCAACTCCCGCGAATCCGAGCGGCACCATGCGCACTAGAGTGGAGGAAGTGATGGCGAACCAGGATCCGAACGCGCCACGCAATAGTGCGGCAAGTGCAGGTATCACGGCGTGGCCGGTCGCGACCAGCAGTGCCGACATGAGCAGGAGGCTCGCCCCGAGGAGGAATCCAATTCGCACCAGGGCCACTCTGGCATCATGGAAATGAAGTTTGGACAGTCTGCTCATTGTGCCGCTTCCAGTGGCCCTTCCACTGGCGAGGTGCTGCCAAGCATCGCACGTCCCACGGAATCGCGATCGGGCGTGATTACAGTTACATGGCCATCATGCATGACGCAGATACGATCCGAAAGCATGAGGAGCTCATCGAGATCACTGCTGTAGATTGCTATGGCGGTGCCTCCGTTGCGGGCCGCACGCAATGCATCATGGATGTCGGCGGCGGCCTTGAAGTCGAGGCCATGAGATGGATTATCGACAACCAGTGCGGGCGGAGAACCAGACAGCTCACGGCTCAGCACGAACCTCTGCTGATTGCCTCCCGACAGTGTGCAAGCTACAGCATCAGGCCCTGCCGCATGCACATTGAAGTGTGTCATTAACGCTGTCGTGCGGGCTCGGAATTCCGGCCATGACAGTCGTCCGCGGCGAGCTCCCGCTCCACGCAGTGCGACATTCTCGTAGAGCGGTGCGTCGGATAGCAGTGCGTCGCGATTTCGATCTTCCGGTACGAAGCCCACGTCTCCCGGAGTCCTCACGCTACCACGCCACGGCTTCATGCGGCCTGCGAGAAGACTCATTAGGGCGTGTGGTCCTGCACCTTCAACCGAGGCTATGCCGACTATCTCTCCAGCATGCACATTCATGTTCAGGTTCCTGATCTGCACGATTCCCCGCATGTCGCGCCAGGTCACGTTGAACAACGCCATTATTGGTTGGGCGAGTGTCGGATCATCAACACAACGCGATGTCGCCAGGCAGCTGCTCGCCAACTGTTCAGTGGCCTGTGGAGAGCCGGTGTAGTGAAGTACGCGTGGCAACGCTGACAGGCTTTCATGAGATCCGTTGGCCGGCTCTCCCAGCATTGCCGAGGCAAGCACTGGTTCCGACACTTGATTTGCCCGGGTCGAGAGCACAGTGCGACCTCTGTGCATGACTGTCACGTCGTCCGCCACGGCGAGGGCGTCTCGCAACTTGTGCGTGATCAGGACGATCGCATTGCCGGCATCGGCGAATTGTCGCATCCAGGCCAGCAGCTCGCGTGCCTCTGCAGGCGCAAGCATTGATGTGGGTTCATCAAGGATCAGCAAACTGACGTTCCTGGCGATGGCCTTGATTATTTCACAGCGTTGTTGCTCGCTCACCGAGAGCGTATCGACACGAGCCCATGGATCAATATCCAGGCCGACTCGTGCCCCGACCTCACGCACATGTTTCGCGGCGGATTTCGGATCGAAGAGTCCATGCCGACCCAGCGCTACATTCTCGGCCACTGTCATTCCCGGCACCAGGGTGAAATGCTGGTGAACCATACCTATGCCTGCGGCAAGCGCCTGCGAAGGTGATCGGGTGATCAGCGGTGTCCCACGCCAGCGTATCACTCCTTCATCGGGCGACAACAAACCGAAGACGATACGCATCAGCGTGGTCTTCCCAGCGCCATTTTCGCCAACCAGTGCGTGAACGCTGCGCTCTGAAACCTGAAGTGACGCCTCGTCCAGTGCCACAAGAGCACCGAAACGGTGCGAAATTCGCTCAAGCAGAAGTAACGGTCGCGCTTCCGATTCGTGTCGTGTGTGGATCACGAACCGGTCGGCAGGTGAAGAAACGTCCAGGGAATCCGAAAACGTGACGCGAGCCATGCGCCAAGAGCCTGTACACCGAGCGTCTCGGTGGCATAGTGCCCGGCGTATGCGACGCATAGGTCGTGCTCGATCGCCTCTACAGTAGTATGGTGAGGTCCTTCTCCCACGATGAGAGTATCCACGCCGTTCTCGCGTGCCTCGCGGAGAGTATCGGATGAGGCCCCACCACCAGTACAGATGGCCCAACGCCGGGTGGTACGACCTTCGGTTGGGATTGAGGTCCGTACATTCCCTCCGTATTGAGCTACGTGTTCCCGGACACGATCGATGATTCCTTCTGTGGATTCGTCCGCGACACCGGTGACACCAATATCGACGGACTTGTAGCGCGCAAAGCCGCCATCCGGTGTGAGAAGTAGCGAACGAGCAAGCTGCACGTTATTGCCAAGTTCGGCGTGTAGATCGAGCGGCAGATGTGAAGAATAGACGGCAATGTCGGCCTGAAGGAGCGAGCGAAACTTCCGATATCTCGCCTCGACAAGTGGTTGCACTCCGCTCCAGAAGAGTCCGTGATGCACGATCAGCAGATCGGCGCCCCACGCCCTGGCTCCGTCAACAGCGGCCAACGATGCGTCGACGGCGGTCGCGATCCGGTGCACGCGTCCGCAGTTGGCGACCTGCAACCCGTTGATGGCTCCTTCGTAATCGGGTATTTCGGCGATACGAAGCTCGGAATCGAGGGCCAGTACCAGGTCGTTCAGCGAGTGTGAGTGACTCATGGTTCGGGTGGACGGGGCTGTTGTGTTGAGGAGGTGTCGTTTCGATATGCGCTGTCCATTGCCGCATGAAGATCGTTTAACGCATCGAACGTTCCTGACCTGAGTCCTGCCGTAACCGAATCCACCGCAGCGAGCGCCGGGGTTGGAACCAGATGCGCCAGTCTCTTGTTCACCTCAAGGCGCACCACGTCATCATGAACACCCAGATCAAGAATTCCGCCGGTGAATGTTCCGTCCTCCACCTTGCGGCCAATCAGAATGAACGCCTTCGGCAGGTCGATGACCACGCTGGCTAGGATGAAATCCGGTGCGATATCGTTCTGGTTGGCGTTGCTGCCTATGGCAAATACCTTCTTCTCCTTTACCGCTTGGAACACCCCGAGTCCGGCGGCATCTGCATTCTGGAAGATGACATCGACACCTCGCGCAATCTGAGTGAGAGCCTGCTCCTTCCCGACGCTTGCGTCTTCCCAGTTGCCAATGAAGCTGGTGACGATCTGCACGTTCGGCTTGATGGATCTTGCGCCACGGGCGAAGGCCTCGAAACTGGTCTTCACTGTCGGCAGCTCGGTACCTGCAATGAGTCCCAGTCTGTTGGTCTTCGTAACTGCTGCGGCAATGATACCTGCCTCGTACGATGCTTCCTCAAACAGGAATGTCACACCCGCCAGGTTCGGGCCTGATACGCGACCCGATGTGATCACGTATATGGTGTTTGGATAGACGGGTGCCACACGTCTCGCGGCGTCCTGGAATTCGAAACCGTTTCCTATGACAAGCCGATATCCCTGGGCTCCGTACTGACGAAAGTTTTCATCAAAATCGGCCGGGGTTCTGGTCTGGATATGGGAGATTTCGGCGCCAAGGCTGTCACGCAGTTGGAGAAGTCCCTGATACGCACTTCCATTCCATGAGTTGTCCGATATGGGTCCGGGTGTCAGCAGCGCCACCCGCAGCTTGGTCGAGGCTGTTGCAGGGTCGAAATTGGAGACGCTGTTGGAGGTGCTCTCCTTGCCCCTGCATGCTGCAAGGAGTGCTGCGGGCACGGCTGCCATCAAGAGCAACCATCGAATCCGTGATATTGCCATGATCGGTGTCCTGCCAACCTTTCCTGTCTGCTGCGGTTGTCATCGAAGTTGAAGCCGGGTGGCCCGTGTGCAGGCTATGTCCTGGTACCGCACATCGCTTGTGGTCGCTGGCTCCTCATGGTTCGTGTGAGTATGGGTGCAGCATGTGCTAGTCGAGGAGTACACCGAGCAGTACGAGCACGCGTTCGAGGTCGTCGCTGGACAAGAAGGCGATCCTCACCTCGCCCTTGTCCTTGGCTGTCAGGGCAACTGAGACCCGTGTCTGCAGCTTCCGCATCAGTTTTGCCTCGATCTGGCGAATGACAGCGTCTGATGCTGTCGACGATGCTGTGCTGTTGCTCAGGTCTCGCTTGGGCTTTCGTCCGATGGTTGATGGTATGGTGCGTGAAGCCGACACTCTGCGCTCCACTTCACGTACCGAGAGCTGTCTTCCAGCAACCTCCCGGGCGAGATCTATAATGGCGCGCTCGTTGGGGAGCGACAGTAGTGCGCGGGCGTGTCCGGCCGTGAGTTGTTTCTCCTGCAGCATGCGTTTGACCGATGCCGGCAGCTGAAGGAGACGAAGCGAGTTGGCGACTGTGGAGCGGTCTTTTCCGACGAACTCAGCCACTTCCTGGTGTGTGAGCTCGAATTCATCGGAGAGTCGCTGGTAGCCGTCTGCCTCCTCAATAGGGTCGAGGTCGGCGCGCTGGAGGTTCTCGATCAGAGCGAGCGTGAGGAGGGTCTTGTTATCAACCTGTCTTACTAGCGCTGGTATCTGAGTCCATCCCAGGCCGGTCGCTGCGCGAAGGCGACGTTCGCCAGCGATCAATTCATAGAAGCCGCCCGGGACGGGGCGGACTGTGATGGGTTGGAGGAGACCGCTCGCCTGAAGACTCGCCTTTAGGTCTGCCAGTTCTTCTGGTTGAAAGTGCTTGCGTGGTTGATAAGGGTTTGGTCGGATCCGCGTGAGCGGTATCTCCCTGAGACTGCCGGCTCCGGTGGTGCCTTCGGCATCTATATTGGGGGTAGAGGGCCGTCCCTGACCGGCCGTGTGCTGGTCTGATGTTGCCTCAGTGGCGCCGGTGGCGGGCGACGGGGATCTTTTTGCGAGGAGCGCGTCCAGGCCGCGTCCCAGGCGACGGGGGGGTTCGGGAGTCATCAGATGATCGGATTGGTCACGGGATACCTTGAAGGTGGCTGAAGTGGCGGACATCAGCTGCTACCGACTTCATGCCAGCGGTGCCGTCGCGCCTGCTAATCGAGTCCGTGCGGGTCGTCCCGCGATAAGAACGTGTGGCGTATCGATAGGTGCAGATAAGCCCTGAGAGGCGGAATGCATGAACACCTTTTCTCAGGTTTCTTCGGGACGGGTTGCTGTCGTTGCCATGGTGCGGACGAGCAGCTCTCTTGCGACTGCCATGTAGGCCTGGGCACCTACCGAGGTGACGTCATAGAGAACGATTGGTTTGCCGAAGCTGGGCGCCTCGGCCAGCCGGATATTCCGCGGGATGATCGTATCGAACACCTTGTCGGCAAAGTGCTCTCGTGCATCTGCCGCGACCTGACGTGACAGGTTGAGACGAGAGTCATACATGGTGAGGATTACCGCATCAATTTCGAGTGCTGGGTTAACGGATTCCTTCACACGTTGAACCGTACCAAGTAGCTGGCTCAGTCCCTCCAGGGCAAAGTACTCGCACTGCAGGGGAATTAGCAGAGCGTCCGCGGCCGCCAGCATATTGATGGTTATGAGACCTAGCGACGGCGGACAGTCTATGAGAATGAAGTCATAGCGATCCCGGATTGGCGCCAGTGCCATGCGCATTCTCATGGCCCGATCCTGAAGATCAACCAGCTCAACCTCCGCCGCGGCCAAATCGGGCGTGGAGGGAAGTACATCCATGTGCCTGAAGCACACACCGCGCATCAGGGCTTCATCAACAGAGGCCTCACCAAGCAGGATATCGTAGAGGTCTCGTGAGATGTTGCTGCGGATGAGGCCTGCCCCGGAGGTTGCATTGCCTTGGGGGTCTGCATCTATGAGTAGCGTGCGTTGTTCGGCGACCGCGAGTGAAGCGGCGAGGTTGACAGCGGTAGTTGTCTTGCCAACTCCACCTTTCTGGTTGGCTATTGCGAGTATGCGTCCCACTGGATTCGGTGTTTGCGGGAGAGGGTTCGGGTGACCGTTAGTATAGAACAAGGCGTGTCGGGGGACCATGGCGGACGGAGTATTCCACCGACCGTGGGGCGGATCTCCTGCACGGGGCGCCGCGGAGCTGGCCAGAAACGGCTGTTGGCGACGTTTCACGTGAAACGGAGCCGAGTGGCTCCGTGGATCAGCGCACATGTTCGTTTCACGTGAAACGGCATGCGGTATGCAGCACGGGCACCGTCAGGCAAGGAGCGCCAACGTGACTAGAGCCCGATAGTCATCATCGGGCTCTGGTCTCAACTAGTCATTGGCGGTCGTCCGGATCGGCCTCAGCGTGCTTCGAAACGCCACTTGGTATTGACGAATATTGCCACAGTTGTCGTACCCTCGCTGACGGGTGTAGGTATCGTCGCTTCCGCCATGTCAGATCGTGCCATAGCCATCACGGGTCTGGGCATTGGCCGCTCATAATCGTCTATGGAGAGTTCCAGCAGCTCCACCACCTTGCCGCCCGCCGCCTCTGCCGCCACCTCGGCCTGCCGTCGTGCAGATGCGACGGCCAGCGCGAGTGCAGTCTCCTGTGCCTTCGACTGATTCTTCACCATGAAATCGAGTCCGGCGACCCGGTTGGCACCGTTGGAAAGTCCGACGTCGATGATCTGCCCGGTCTGCTCAAGTCTGTCTGTTTCAACCTGGACGGTGTTGCTGACCCGATAGCCGTCAACCACCAAGCGGCGCTCCTTGTCGTCATAGCGCTGAATCGGAGCAACGCTGAAGTTCAGCGTCCTGATCTGAGCGGAAGGTACTCCGAGGCCCCGAATGGCGGCCAGGACAGCAGCCTGCTTACGGTTGTTCTCTTGAGCTGCAATGGCCGCGGTCTTGGCTTGAGTCTCTACTCCAACCTGAACAACTGCCCTGTCTGGACTCACCTGCACTTCGCCCCTCGCTCTAACGGTGATCGTTGGTGGCTGAGCCGTCAACGACTGGGCACCTACCGCATTCGGTATGTTGGTGGCCAGGCAGACGGCCGCCAGCCACCTCGCTGAAAGTCTGATCCAGATACGGCGCAAATCGGTAACCTCCCCTGGGAAGGATGAAAGGCTCGGCACTTCGCCCCTACGCAATCACCCCGATATCCCGCGAATGTTCTCTAGCGATGTTACCGAGGCCACCTTGAACGTCATGTATGCGGACTACTGCACAATCGCACCCCTCAGCCGTCTGGATCATCCGAGGGACCACCCACGGAATTGCGAAGATGGCAGCGAAATGATGAATCTCAATTTCCCGCGATCGCAGGAACATTCGTCAGCGGTCTGTGCTCCCCCTATTACGTCGTGTGAAGCTAGCAAGGAGACACGCTCATCGAGCGTTCGTTTAATTGTTCGTACACGAACGCATCTGCTTGAGGTAGTAATGGCTTCTGCAGCCGAACCCACACACTCCCGGCGTTGGACAACCCGCCGATGTCGTCGATACTTGATTCAGATAATCGGCGCATTATTTTATCATAATTGCGCCATAGTAGAAGCACAGATTGAAATCTGCCGATAGGGTTCAGAACAACGATCCTCCCCGAAGCCAACCCGCCGGAATAGAGGTGATCGCCAATCGTTCCTATACGAACCATCGTCGCACATCAGGCCATCTCAATCATCCACCTGACGCTTTAGTTCCAACACCAGATTCTGCAGATCCGCGGGGTTGATGCCGGGAATGCTACCGGCTTGCGCCACGTTCGCTGGCTTGAGGCGTCCGAGCTTTTGCCGAGCCTCAATTGATATGGTGAGCATTCGCTCGTAGTCGAGCGACGCGGGAAGGGATATCTTCCCCATAGCAGCCAGACGGGCTGCCTGCTGTCGCTCACGCTCAAAGTAGCCGGCATACTTGATCTCCAGTTCTGCGCCAACGATGGCGTCCTGGGGCAGATGTTCGCCTACCCCGACCGCGGCGAATAACGAGTGCAATGTCACATCGTTGCGGCGCGCCAGTTCCAACGTCCGCACCGCATGAGGAATCGGCCTTGAGCCTGCAGCAACCAGAATTGGGTCGGCAACTGCGGGGCTCACACTCGTCTCTCCCGCCAGCAGTAACGCGTCTCTTACTGCGTTTACGCGACTATGAAACACTCTGAGTTCCGGGCCGGTCAACAATCCGGTGGCCTCAGCCACCGCACCGAGTCGCGACATTGCATTGTCCTGACGCACGGTCAGGCGGAACTCACTTCGGGACGTAAAGAGCCTGTAGGGTTCGTCCACACCACGCGTCACAAGATCGTTGATCATGACTCCGATGAAGCTCGTCTCGCGACCAAGTACCACGGGCTCGCACTGCTGCGTGTACCGGGCGGCGTTGAGACCCGCGATAAGCCCCTGTCCGCCGGCTTCCTCGTACCCGGTAGTCCCGTTGACCTGTCCAGCGAAATACAGGCCGTCAATAGCTCTCGAAGCGAGTGATGGCCAGAGCTGGCTGGGCGGATAATAGTCGTATTCGATGGCGTAGCCGGCCCGCGTCATGCGTACTGACTCAAGGCCGGCAACCGTCCTGAGAATCGCAAGCTGAATCGGTGC
>CAYSKN010000114.1:0-10118 GCA_964431565.1 uncultured Gemmatimonas sp. | reverse complement strand
GTTCTCCGAGCCCACCTATGACGTGCGCACGGAGTTCAATGTGCTCGTACCCATGCGCGATGGCGTGAAGTTGTCGGTGGACATCTACCATCCGGATGCGCCGGGAAAGTATCCCACACTTCTGTGGCGGACCCCGTACAGCAACAACACCGCCGGTGAAGTCGCGCAGGGCAAATGGTACGCGTCGCGGGGCTATGTAGTGGTCAAGGCCGATGTGCGTGGCAAGTATGACTCCGAAGGTGATCCGTACACATACCGATACGAAGCCGATGACGGTTATGACACTGACGAATGGATCGGCAGCCAGCCATGGAGCAATGGAAAGATAGGTCTCATGGGCGGATCGTATCTTGGTTATACCGAGATCAGCCAGGCAATTCGTGGCAGCAGGTTCCTGACCGCAATGTCGGCATCCGTCACCACCTCGGACATCTACAACAACTGGGTGTACGTCGACGGCGCCTTTTTCTACGGGTTCGCATTTCCATGGGGCGCAGCTTCAATGGACGGCCGGGTCGGGCAGACGCGTAATCCGGATGACTGGCCTCGGGCGTTCCACAATCTCCCTGTTGCAACGTCGGACGTGGCCGCGAGCCATGTGAATCAACCATATCGCGACTGGCTTCAGCATCCGCTGCGAGACGATCCGTATTGGAAGAACATCAGTTTCGAGGATGAGGTGCAGAACATTGCTATCCCTTACCTCACGGTGGATGGCTGGTATGATCTATTTCTGCGTGGGGCCATCAACGATCACATGAAGATACGGGCCAACGGCCGCACTGAGGCTGCGCGCAAGGGCAAGCGACTGATACTTGGTCCCTGGTCGCACGATACCGGCGTGCGTTGGGTGAACCGACCGAGCGCAACCGATCGTGGCATTGACTTCGGCCCTGAAGCTGAGCTCGATCCGCAGTTCATCTATCTGCGGTGGCATGACCATTTCCTCAAGGGTATTGACAACGGTGCGGACAGGGACCCACCGGTAACGATCTTCGTTATGGGCGAAAACCGGTGGCGGGACGAACAGGAATGGCCGCTCGCCCGGACGCAGTACACGAAGTACTACCTGCAGAGCGACGGCACAGCGAATACGCTGACCGGCAATGGAGTGCTTGGCACGGCGCCACACAAGGGTGCACCTGTTGACACCTTCACCTACAATCCATCAGATCCGGTCCCGACGGGCGGTGGTAATACATGCTGCAGCTCTGTGCCTGGTGGTCCGTACGACCAGCGGAAAATCGAGGAGCGTCCCGACGTACTCGTCTATACCACACCAGTGCTGAGCGATGCGGTTGAGGTTACCGGGCCCCTCAGAATGATGCTCTATGCCGCCACCTCGGGTAAGGATACCGACTGGACCGTGAAGCTCGTTGATGTACATCCCGATGGCTACGCCCAGAATATCCAGGACGGAATCATTCGTGCACGTTACAACGGAGCCATCGGCAAGTCCCCGACGCTGCTCGAAGCGGGAAAGGTCTACGGGTACGACATCGACATGTGGGCAACGAGCAATGTGTTTCTTCCTGGTCACAGGATCCGGCTCGAGATCTCCAGCAGCAACTTCCCACGCTTCGATCGAAACCTGAACACAGGTGAGGATCCGGCCGCAGGTACACGTATGGAGGTGGCGAAGCAGACCGTCCACCACTCCGCCCGGTATCCGTCACATGTGATACTGCCTGTCGTTCCACAAACCTCGGGGTCGGGAGCCGGGACGCTGAGGTACTGACGGTGGTACCTCGTGCGAGGATACCGCGGTGAGCGGACATTGCACCCTGCATGCCGAGCCGGCGCCACCCCGTCTTGCGCGTGATTGAAGTGCAACAGCACATCCATCCTTCCTCCTGCTCAGACGGACGTTCATGAGTGAGCCGACATGAGAACACTTCTCAGAATTTTCGGGGTGTTGGTGGTCTTGGTACTGATGGCCATCGCCGGTGCCTACATTTTCATCCAGTCCAACTGGCAGAAGGACTACGGTTCCGTCCTGCGGCCTGACATCAGCGCATCGGCCGACCCGGCTGTCATTGCCCGTGGCGAGTATGTGGTTCGCCATGTAGCCTATTGTGCCGAATGTCATTTCACTGCCTCCAATGGAGGCAGGTTTGATGATGCACCTCTCGCCGGCGGTCGTGTCTTCGATATTCCGCTTTTCGGTCGCTTTGTGGCGAGCAATCTCACCAATGATTCCACAACCGGTATCGGAGCCCTGAGCGACGGAGATATTGCGCGCGCCGTCCGCAACGGAGTTGACCACAACGGACGTGTCGCGCCTCTAATGATGATCTCCACCGGGCCAATGGCTGACGAGGACATGGTTGCGGTCATTTCCTACCTGCGTGCGCAGGCAAGCGTAAGCAACCGTATTGAGGAGGCATCGTGGGGCATCCTTGGCAAGGGCATGGCAACCACTGCAAAGCCGCGCAGTGAGCCGGTGCCGATATTCGTGCCCATGGACGGGATAAGCATGGAGCGGGGGAAATACCTGGCGGAGGGCCCGGCAAATTGCGCCTCATGCCACACGCCACGTGATCCGGCGACCTTCCGGTCTGCTGGCGCTCTCTTTTCCGGTGGATCTCCCTGGCCTGATATCGACGAGCCCGGTTACGAGTTCGTTGCACCAAACCTGACGCCTGATTCAGCGACGGGATATCTCGTTGACTGGACTGAGGACAGGTTCGTGCAGCGTTTCACCGAGGGGGCGAAGCTTGGCGGCTCGTGGATGCCCTGGCTTTCCTACAGGCAGCTCGATGAGGTGGATGTGCGAAGCATCTTCCGCTATCTCCGGTCGTTGCCGCCGGTAGCCCACGAGACCGGCCCGATCCATAGGAAGATCGGTGAGAAGACGATTTCAGGAAAATGAAATGGTGATAGATGGTCTCGAACCAGGCAATTCTGTGCCTGGCCTCTAGACGCTGAATTCAGTGATGTCCCCAACATTCAACCACCAGGTGACTCATGCGCTTCGCCCGATTACTTGGCCTCCTACTCGTCCTGGCCGGTACCTATGTACTCTGGCAACGGCCAACCTATCCTGCCCAGGTCAATGTCGTGGAGATCGGAGACGTCCGTGCTAGTGTCGAAGGGCGCCAACCTGTGCCGTTGTGGACCGCTGGCACAGCCGTTGGACTTGGTCTTATCCTTCTATTGATGGCTGCCAGTGAACGCCGATGATGCATGGCTGTGCGATGGTGACTGTCGCCTGACGTCGCTTTCTCCTCCGGCAATTGACTTCACCGGCCCTGTCGCTTCTCACTCATCCGACAGATCATGGCACTGATCGCGTGTCCCGAATGCGGCAACCAGGTTTCCACCAGGGCCACGGCCTGTCCGTCCTGCGGTTGCCCTGTCAATGCAACTGCCAGCGGCAGCGAGCCCGCACAGGTGGATCATTCTCCGGCTGTCATTTCCACGCCGTCACTGGATGAAGTCGTTCTCACCGTACGCCGTTCATACTGGAATGTGAGTGGGCATACGCTGACGTTTGTGGCGGTCATTCTTCTTCTTGTCATCTCGCTGCCACGCGATTGGTGGAACTACGCCTGGCCAATACCGGTGCTGTGGGTCCTCGCGCTTCTCATGATGGCGCTCTACAACTGGTATTCGTTCGTGATGCGCATCTATCCGGACCGCGTCAGTATCTTCGAGGGATTCTTCTCAAGGGAAATGAGCGAGTTCTTCATCAAGGATATTCGCGCCATTGATGTAAAGCAGGGTTTCTGGGGCAGGGTGGTGAACGTCGGGAATCTGACTATTTCCACCGCTGCGGCGGTTGAAGCAGCCGAGGAGGCACATGGCGTGAGCCATCCGGGCAGGATCAGGGATCTGCTTATATCACTGCGGCAGCGAAGCAGACAGTAGTAGTAGCTCTACCACCTCATTCTCAGAGACAGCGCTACCAACCGGTGTCTGCCGATTGCCACGTTCGAACGGAACACGCGACCCTTGGCCACCTCTGCGGCGATAACCTCGGACGGAGCTGCGGGCGGCACATTGTCGAAGTACTCATTGAGAGTCATGACGAACGCCATATTCTCCACCCCGCGCTCGTTCTGCACTACTGACCAGGCTATTTCGGAGTAGATGTCACGACGGTAATCAAGTTTCCTGCGACCCCATTCATCAACGACTCGGTGGGGCTTGCTGAGCGGAAGCTTGTAGTACGGAAAGATGCGGATGGAGATATCGCGTGTCGGTCGCAACCGGAGTGTCGGCCGCAGAGACAGGCGATATCGCTGGGTTCCTGCGAGAATCAGGTTCGACCGGATCTCGTCCGCAACACCAGGCTGCGCCACCAGTGGTACGGATACCAGACTGAGATCGGCACGCTCAACCTCCGCGAATATGCTGGCTGCAAGGCCGGCTATCACACGCGATTCACGGACTCTGACTGCCTCAATGAGATCCTGTGCGGCGCCATCATAGCGCTCAATCTCTGACGGTGTGAGTGCTGCAGGATTGATACCCGAACCCATGCCGGCGGAGCGCATTCGATCGAGCGTCCTTCTCGTGGCATCGACAGAGGTCTCCGTCTGCGTCGTTCCGCTCATCTCGCCGAACGATCCGGCGATCCTGGCTCCGAAACCGATCTCGTAACGCTGCGAGATATTCAGGAAACTGTCCGTGAAGCGATCAATGAAGGTGAAGTATTCCAGCGCCCTCGAGACGTAGTAATCGTAGTTTATGTGAAGCGTGGTAACGTCTTCCTGGAGCGAACCGTCACGTATCTGCATCCCGAGCTTGCTTTCCACGGAGAACTGGGATGGGAAATCGCCGCGCGAAAGCGTGATGCCGGTGCTCAGCTTGTACAGTGAGCGATCGCCGGCATCATCGCCGGAAAATCCAAAGGAGATGTCGGCGTTCAGCGAACGCTGCCGGTCTTCTTCAGTACGTAGCTGGGCGAGTGCGCTCCAGAAGTCGGGTGGAAGACTGTCCAGCGCGCTGAAACGATAGGGGAGCAGCCGTCGTTCCATGTTTGACACGGCCTGCGCATGTACCGCGGTGGCTGCTGCCGCCATTACCAGCGGAAGCAGCAACGACATCAGCGCGGTACGATTCGCCCCCCGGCGCACGTGCCACATGCTGCCCTACCGGTTCTCGGGCGGTTTGACGCGGTTTCTGACGTCACCAAACATCTGCTTGACGTCAGCCAGTATATCACCGCGGATCTGGTCGCGCATCTTTGTTGCCATATCCTTGACGCTACCCTGCACGTCCTTGATCACGGGTTTCGGACGTTCGAGCGTGAAACCGCCGGCAGCCTCGATGTTTCCAAGTATCCATGTGGAGTTGGGTTGGACGGCAGTGGCCCAGCCTTCAGCACTTACATAGAAGTACCCTTTGTCGCCCCACGCCTCTCCCCAACTGTTGCGGATGATCAGGTCGTTCGAGTTGTTGTCGTATCCGACTATCAGCATTGCATGCCCCAATCCGGCTGCGAAAGCCGCAGCCACTTCCTCCTTCGTTGGCGACTGTGCGCGACCAGCGCCGCGTGCCTCCTTCCAGAATCGCTCGGGAAATCCGGCTCCAAAAACCACAGGGAAGCCCCGGGCCAGTGAGCCTTTCACGTGGTCCACTCCCTCGATTCGTGCGTATTCATCGGGGACGTGCTCCTGCGCCTTCTGATACAAATCATTGTCAGGCGGAGTAAAGACCTTTCCGGTATCGTAGGGCCATTCTGCTTCAGATGGCGCACCGAAAGCGAGCAGCGATGCCATTGCTTCTCCGATGGTCGCCCCGCAATCCTTGTTCTCGCTGCCGGTCATCCGCCTTGCGTTGAAATAGACAAACAGTCGGCTCAGGGACGTTGCCGGCTTGCCCTGTTTGCGCAGGCGGTATTCCATTGCTCCCACGGCGGCGTTGGCCGTACAACCGCCGATCTGGCCCTGGTCTTCAATGGGTGAGCAATAGGGGCGAAGATCCACCTTGGGCGGGATATTGCTGAGGTCGGGAGTGGCCCGATAGTCCTTGGGCGACGGTGCTCCCTGAATACATCCGCCGAGTTTGCGGCCGAATGATGGTTGATCACTCAGCGCGGCGAATGTGTACACCGCCTGGCCGCAGTCAGAGCAATGTCCTCCAGTCACTGGCAGTTCGTTACCGCACTTGTAGCACCTCATGGACTTGCTCCCGTGATTGGAACGGCCGCTGCCGTCGCCAGGCTGCTAGTTGCTGTGATTGATATGGAAGTCACCGTTGGAACCATCGGCCAGCTGGTACTTCATGTGGTACATCCCTACGTTGTCGAGATAGAGTTGAGCTGTCCCGGGCAGGGTATAGTTGCTTGTAACGATCGTTATCGTGATCGTCTCGCCGATCTGCGCTGTCAGCGTACCACGTACCGAGACCTGTCCGATGCCAGGTACGAAGCCGGTTGCGTTGAACTGAGCTCCGTTCTGGGAAGCGTTGAAGCGGTTGCCATAGCCGTCAACCCAGTACCCGGCGACCGACGGTGTTGCAGGCGATTGCGGTTGCAGCGGGAACGTTGACGAATCGGGAAGGACATCCGGCGGGAGAGGGAGACCAGGCCGCTCCCCATTGTCGACGAGAGCCCCGATGACTCCGATGATGATCAACACTGCCACCACGTTCACCCAGATCTTTGTCTTTCGGGATGTGCCCGCAAACAGACCCTGATACTGCCACCATGGCTTGCGCGTCGGTGGAGGTACGGGGGCTGGTGGTGGCTGAGGTACCGGCGCAGGGGAGGGCTGTGGGTCGTCGATGAGCGGGCGTACCGGCGTGCCGCCACCGAGCGCTGAGCTCAACCCCGCCGAATACTCTGCAACCGATTGGAACCTGCTCTTGGGCCGCCCCGCAAGCCCTTTCTCCAGAAACGCGTCCATTGCCTTCGGTACGTCTCGCCGGCTTGTGCTCACTGGCTCCCAGCGCGCTTGGGGTGCCGTGTCCATGAGCAACTCGTACAGCATCACCGACAATGAGTACAGATCGGCAGCAGGACCCACGGTTTCGGCGGCTGTAAGTTGCTCCGGCGCCATGTAGGGCGGAGTACCGACTGGCCCGCTGTGGGAACCAATCTTCTTTCCAACCGCCTTTGCGATTCCGAAGTCGAGAATCTTGATATCGAGATTGCCGCTGTCAGGATTGCCGACGAAGAGCACATTCTCCGGCTTGAGATCCCGGTGCACCACTCCCATGCGGTGAGCCTCACCAAGTCCGGCAAGTATCTCACGCGTCAGGTTCACGGCAATGTCAAGCGGAACCTCGCGGCCGCTGCTCATCCCGTTCACCATCCACGTACGCATCGTGCCACCCTGCACGTACTCCATGGTGAAGTACGGCTGTCCCTCGTACTGAGCCACATCGTACACGGCAACTATGTTGGGATGCCGCATCTGACGGGCCAGCAGTCCTTCGGCCATCAGTCGCTTCACAGCCTCTTCACCCGTGACGAGTTCCGGGTGAACCAGCTTGAGAACCACGTCCTCACCCGTGCTTGTATCGCGTGCCAAGTAGACAACACCCATTCCGCCTTGTCCGATCATCCGGATCACTTCGTAGCGATTGGCAAATCGCGATCCGGACTCAAGCACGTCCCGTCGTATCTCGCGCATGGGTGCGATGGTCTCGAGACCGCTCACCGTCGGAAGCGAAGATATCGGAGGCTTTCGCGGATCATTCCCGCAACTGGGACAGAATGTGGCGTCATCCGGGACCAGCTTGCCGCAAGTAGGACAGTTCATGACACGACACCCGGAGCGCGTTTGACTGTTATCCGTTCAACGGCGTCGAGCGAGGATGAGAATGCCACCGAAATGGCTAGTCTGTCCTGATGGCCGGGTATCGGCACCAGGCTGTCGCGTGGCGACAACACGGCAACGCCGCCACTCTGAAGCGCGGTCCCGGTTAGTTCTACTCCATTGCTTGCCCGGACCTGAACGCAGAGGCGGTCGTTGACGACCACCAAATCAAAATGGTGACGGGATATGGCCATGGTGGCCGGTGTATCAATTTGACCACTGCGATCGTAGGCCCGCAGGGATATGTCCATTGGCACGGTGTTTGCCGATGCGTGAGGCGCACGCGAGTTCCGCCCGAATGCAAACCTTCCGGTTGCCATCATTGTGGATCCGTCGGGTGGAACATCGTCCCTTGAAAAACCATTGAACGAGAACTCGATGTTGCGCGGCACCCTGAGCCCTTCGCTCCGGTAGCCGCGTATGCCGTTCTCAAGCTCGTATCGCTCTGCACGGTCGAGTTGCAGGGCGGTACGATCCGCAAGCGCAGTAGGCTCCGATCTTGAGCGATCCTTCGTATTGAGTGCAGTGTGTACCATCCCGCCTGTCTGGAACTGGGCGCCCGACAGGTTGATGTTCTGGATCACCTGCTGGGATTCGGGGGTTGATACCGTAATGGTCGTTGCGCCAGTGAATGCATAAGTCTCCTCGAGTCCCCGGTAGCGCGAGGAGAGCACCACAAGCATTCTCAAGGTATGCTGCCCGCCTTCGGCCAGTGGCGGTGTCTCGATCACGAAGTGACGTTCCGTCTGCGGATCTATCTGTTCCCAGGTGAGGATGATGGGTTCGCCTGCCTGAGCATCCAGCTTGATGATTTCCTTCACCCATATGGTGCGGCTGGATGAGCAGTTCCTCAGGATCAGCGGGACAGAGACGCGCTCGCCAGCCTTCGATTGCACCACGGCTCCAGCATCTATCATGAGCTGTGGTGCAACACACACGGGACATGCCTGCGTAGGCGTGACAAGACTGTGGCACTCGGAAAATGCCATGCAGCGCAGGAATGGATGCCCACATTCCGGGCAGAAACCCGCATCCACTTCGGCTGCATACCGTCTGCAGCAATCCCGATACGGCTTCCAATCCATTGGCTACTGCCTCATCTGCCTGCCACAGTAGCGGCAGAAACGCTCGTTGGTAGGGATCACACGATGGCAATTGGGGCATTCGGTGTTGCCGTCCATGACCTCGAGACCAGGTTGCTGGTGCATTCTGCCACCACCACCAGCAGCGCCGGCACCCACGCCAAGCCCAACACCCTGTGCAACACCAACCGTGCCCTGCATGCCCGAATCAAAGAGATGGCGAGCCTGTTCTTCCGAGGCGACCTTGGCCGCCTGGGCCTGCTGGATCATCTCCCTCATCAGCGCCATCTGCGCCTGGCTGTCAGTTGCCTGCGCCCGGGCTTGCTGGATCATCACATCGGCCACCTGCGGTGAGAACCCGGCCTGGATTGCCATTATCTGCTCCGGCGAAGCATCCCTTAACGCCTTGATCTTCTCTATCTGGCTGTCGCTCTCGAGCTTGCTGGCCTCGATCGTCCTGCGATGCTTCGCATCAGAGGCCTTGATTTCGAAACCCAGGCGAGCTTCCTCGGCTTCGAGATCGACCTGCTGGACGTCACGCAACGTCTTTATCTGATCCTCATGCGCGCGAGCCGCGATATCCAGCTTCTGGATCTCTTCCAGTTTCTGAAGATTCAGACGCTGACGGGCATCCGCTTCCTCGATGGCACGCTGAACCTCGCGGATGTCAGCCTGGATCTTCTGAGCAGTCAGCGAGTGCTGACGCTCCTGGGTGTCCAGCTCCATCTCGACGGCACGCCGTTCGGTCGTCACGCGCGCCACATCGACATCGTGCCGTCTTTCGGTGATGACCTGGTCCAGCTCGACACCACGTCGCTGCGCAGCACTGCGTGCCATGTCGATGCGATGGTCTTCCGTTTCGAGCTGTGCCTTGAGACCGTCAAGCCGCTGCGTACGGTTCAACTGCAACTCATGCTCGAGTTGCTTGAGCTGCTGTATCCTGAGACCCGTTTCCCGCGCATCAACAAAGTTGAGTTCGTTGGAGAGAATCATCCGACGCAGGTCGTCCTCGGTGCTGACCTTGGCCGCTTCGATATCCTTGTCAGTGGTGAGCTTGAGGATTGTCGACTCTGCCTCGCGCTGGATGCTCCGATTGAGAATCTGGTAGTCGCGCTCTATGGCTTCCTGCTCACGCTCGTGCTGACGCTTCTCGATCTGGGCCTTTTCCTCCTCGTTGAACCCCCAGTTCACCGATACCACCCGTGCCATCAACCCGATGTCGCCCGCTATGCGTTCCACCTCACGCATCGCGTCCGCCTGGACCTTG
>CAYSKN010000113.1:0-10264 GCA_964431565.1 uncultured Gemmatimonas sp. | reverse complement strand
TGGATTTGCCACGCCTTCAGGAGGGGAACGTGGCGTTGCAGGTCTTCAGTGCGGTCACCAAGACACCACGCGGCATCAATTATGACAGTAATACGGACGACACCGACAACATAACGCTGCTTGCCCTAGCGCAACGCTGGCCGGTGGTCACATGGACGAGCCTCCGTGCACGTGCGCTGTATCAGGCAGAGCGTCTGCATGATGCATCGCGCCGTTCACGTGGTGCATTGACGGTGGTTACAACACGTGACTCGCTTGCTGCATTCGTCGAACGCAGGCGCGGTGATCCCGTGCAGGTGGCAGCCGTCCTGGCTATCGAGGGGTTGCATGCGCTCGATGACGATCTGGAGAGCGTCGATGTGCTGTACAGAGCCGGCTACCGCATTATGGGTCTGACGCACTTTTTCGATAACAAAGTGGCCGCGAGCGCACATGGCGTCACGCATGGCGGATTGACACCGTTCGGCCGGCAGGTCGTGGAGCTCCTGGAATCACGCAATATCACAGTTGATCTGGCGCATGCCTCGTCCCGGACGGTGAGCGACGTGCTTGCCATGGCGACCCGTCCGGTGGTGGTCTCGCATACGGGTGTAGCTGCCACGTGTTCCGGACCGCGCAATCTCACCGATGAGCAGCTGCGTGCGATTGCGGCGAACGGAGGGCTGGTCGGAATTGGCTACTGGGACGGAGCCGTCTGCGAGCCAACGCTCGATAACATCATCAAGGCCATCAAGCATGCGGTTTCGGTGATCGGTTCCGGAGGCGTGGCGCTTGGGTCGGACTATGATGGCGCCATCCGTGCTCCTTTCGACACCCGGGGCGTAGCCCGTATCACTCAGGGACTGCTCGAAGCGGGCATGAGTGCGGAAGACGTGGCGAAAGTCATGGGGCGAAATACAATGGACTTTCTCCTTGCGAACTTGCCACCAGCTTGACAGTAGCCGAGGTGCTGCAGTCTTCCGACCCCCTCAATACTTACCCGTCCGGTCGGCGCCTTGAGTGCCAATGACAGTTGAACCACCCCATCGGGTGCCTGCCCGAGGGTGATTACCGCTCGGTCAGCAGATCGATCGCAGCTGCGGTCAGATAACGCAGACCGATGCCGAGTGCCGCCTCGTCAATGCTAAAGCGCGGATGGTGGTGGGGATATGCAATTCCCTCTGCCACGTTCCCTGCACCAACGAACGCGAATACGCCCGGCGCACGCTGTTGATATGCGGAGAAATCCTCACCTCCCATGGAAGGTCGCATGTCGATCAGTGCTCCTGCACCGAACGTTTTCTCCACAACGCTAGCGAGTCGTGATGTAAGATCGGGATCGTTGATGACGGGTCTGTAACCGCGATCAAAGGAGAACTCGTAGCCAGCTCCGAAGCTCGAGGTGATACCCGCAATAATGCGTTCCATCTGTGCTGGGATGCTGGTCCTGAGGGTGGCATCGAAGGTGCGCACCGTACCGGCAAACCAGGCGGAATCGGGAATGACATTGAGGGCAGTTCCTGCATTGAACTGAGTGACCGAGAGGACTACGGGATCAAGCGGATCGGTCGTGCGAGAAACTATGTGCTGAAGGGCGGTGATCACCTGTGCACCGATCACAATGGGGTCAACTGCCTGGTGTGGGATTGCCGCGTGCCCTCCATTGCCGCGTATGGTGCATTGGAAAGTGTCGGGGGCCGCCATCGCTGGTCCTGCAATGAGGCCAATGCGCCCGACCGAGACCGGCGCCCATAGGTGCAGGCCGATTACGTACTGTATATCATCCATCACGCCGAGTCCTACCAGCTCCTCCGCACCCCCGGGCGCGAGCTCTTCGGCATGCTGGAAGATGAATCGTATGGTTCCACCGAACGCATTACGGTGACGTGCGAGCAGTGTGGCCAGACCCAGCACAATTGCTGTGTGTCCGTCATGTCCGCAGGCGTGCATCACGCCTTTCAAAGATGACCGATACGCCACATCGTTCTCCTCATGGATGGGGAGGGCGTCGATGTCAGCCCGCACCGCGATTCCTGGACCAGGGCCATCGCCTCGGAGTTCTCCGAGTACGCTGGTGGCTGTGGGGCGAGTGACCTTGATGTGGTCAATGGCCGAGAGAACGTCGAAGATGGTCTGCGAAGTCCAGACCTCCCGGAATGCCACCTCCGGATGCATGTGGAGCTTCCTTCGCCAGTCGACGACCTTCGGCAGGAGAGAATCGGTGTCGCGATCAACTGTTTCCGGGCCAAGCATGCTAGCTCTCATGGTCTCCGCCTTCCGATCTCTTGGATGCTGCTGGTTCACTTGGGGCGTCATCGGATCTCCCTGGATGTAACCCTGGCGAGGCTGGGCGCGTAGAATCCAGTATGGCTACCCAGCAAGCTACCACAACACCCGCGCCATCTCCCCCTCGGGCGTCACCCCAAGAGCAGGTGGCGGCAGCCGGTGGTGCTCAGGGCCCAATGGCCATTGAGGGAGCACCTTCCGTCGGGTTATCTGCCGCGGCCCTGCGCGCCCGTCGTGGTGAGTTGTCGAACCAGCTCACCTCTGCTCAGAGCAGGCGCAACTCTCTGGTGAAGGAGTTGCAGTCATCTGCGGAGGGTGTAGTCCGGATCGGGCTGGAACAGCGACTCTCGGTTCTCGACAATCGCATTGTGCAGCTTGAGAAGGACATAGCGGAGAGCGGGCGTCAGCTCGTGCAGTCGTCGGTGGCAGGCACGGAGGTAGCTCCCTCCCAACCCGATTTCGGCAGCCTGAGCTCGGAACAGCTGACGGGTATCTCGATCGTTTTCATACTCGTCGTCATGGCACCGCTTGCGATGATTCTGGGGCGCGCCATTGCGCGTCGGGTGGCGCCACCCAGACAGGCACCTGCAGCGCTTGAAGATGCATCACGCCTGCATCGTATGGAGCAGGCGATCGACGCCATAGCCGTGGAAGTGGAGCGTATATCAGAAAACCAGCGTTTCGTGACACAGATCATGGTATCCCGTGCCGAGGAACCCGCGAAGCTTGCGGAGGGTCAGGAGGGACCGGACCGGTCACGGATGACCGGCACGGACTGATCAGCGGATAGTGGCAGAGTCAGATCGGGAAGAGCATTTCGCGATAGCGCGGGAGGGGCCAGAAATCATCGGCGATGGTGAGTTCCAATGAGTCGCTGGCCTCACGCATCTGGCTCAGTGCATCGCATCCGGTGGTTGTGAGGAACATGGACTGCGCCTCCAGATCTTCTTCGAGAGCCTCGGCCCGAGCAATGACCTTGCCCAACTCGGCACGACGCTTCTGGGCCGTGGCGAGCAATCTCGAGATGGCGTTGGCGGCATCGACGACCGGCTGCATGTTGATGCCCGCAGTCACCCCCTGGCCCGCTGCTCCTGCAAGCTGCGCGAGGTAGGCGTACGCTGCCGGAAGTACCTGTGTATCGATTATCTGCTGCATCGTGTTCAGCTCGATGAGTATGTCCATGGCGTAGCGCTCGAGATGCACATGATACCGACTCTGCAATTCCTGGTCGGTCAGGATGCCGGTGTTCCGGAAGAGAGTGCGTGCCGTTTCGGTGTTGAGCTCACCGAGGGCTTCCGGTGTGCGAGGCAGATTGGGCAGACCGAGACGCTTGGCTTCAACAACCCACTCATCCGAGTAGCTGTTGCCCTCGAAACGCACTGCAGCGGTTTCCTTGAAGGCCTTGCGAACAATCTTGAGCACAGCATCGTCGGTGCTGCGGGCAGTCTCGATCTCCCTTGTGAGAGCGGAGGCCATTTCCCTGATTGCTTCTGCCACAGACGCCTGCAGCAGCATTACCGGGAAAGCAATGTTCTGCGAGGCACCCACGGCACGGAACTCGAACTTGGTGCCGGTGAAGGCGAAGGGTGACGTGCGGTTGCGATCGGTGTTGTCCTGCTCGACATCAGGCAACTTGCCGACACCAAGCCTGAGCATAGCCTGTTCCGCATTGGTCGTTGATGTTCTGCCTGTGACGATGTCATCTATGACCTGGGTGAGCCCCTTGCCAAGGAATACCGAAATGATCGCCGGAGGCGCTTCGCCGGCACCAAGGCGGTGCTCGTTACCTGATGTGGCAATACCGGCACGAAGGAGGCCTGCGTGCTTATGGACGCCTTTGAGAACCGCGGCCAGAAAGATGAGAAACCTCAGGTTCTGGTGCGGAGTCTTGCCCGGCTTCAGCAGATTGGTTCCGTTGAGGCTGTTGTCTGACGTGATTGCCATCGACCAGTTGCAATGCTTGCCGCTGCCGTTGATGCCCGCAAACGGTTTTTCATGGATGATGGCCTGGAGTCCATGTCTAAGTGCGACCTTGCGGAGAACCGCCATGACCAGATGGTTGTGATCGATGGCGACATCGGCGTCCTCGTAGATCGGCGCCATTTCGAACTGCGACGGCGCCACCTCATTGTGGCGTGTAGCGATGGGAACGCCCGTCTTGTAGAGCTCGTGTTCAACCTCACTGATACAGGCCTGTACGCGCTCCGGTATACCGCCAAGGTAATGATCCTCGAGCTGTTGTCCGCGGGGCGGTGGCGCACCCACAAGGGTGCGATTTGCCATGACGAGATCGGGCCGGAGTGCGAAATGCACTCGATCGACGAGGAAGAACTCCTGTTCGACGCCAAGCGTGGTGTTCACACGCAATACTCCGGTATCACCCATGAGCGTGAGAAGCTCAATGGCAGCCTCGGAGAGTGCGTCGGAACTCTTGAGGAATGGCGTCATCTCGTCCAGCGCTTCACCGTTGTATCCGATGAATACCGATGGGATGCAGAGGTACTTGACACCTCCGGTCTCACTGATGAACACGGGTGACGCCGGATTCCAGGCCGTGTAGCCTCGGGCTTCCCATGTGGCGCGCAAACCACCGGATGGAAACGACGAAGCGTCCGGTTCCGACTGAATGAGTTGCTCTCCGGTGAACGACTCGATCGGGAGGTTGTTCTCGTCGAAGGTGAGGAACGCATCATGTTTTTCGGCCGTGAGACCGTTCTGCGGTTGAAACCAATGGGTGAAGTGCGTTACTCCGCGCGAAATGGCCCATTCCTTGATGACCTGGGCAACCACCGGTGCGATTTCGGTATCGAGCTTCCCTCCCAGCCGGATCGAGTTTGCGAGCTTCCGGTAGCTGTCCTTCGGGAGCTTGGTTCCCATTTCGCGCAGCCCCAGCGTATTCATGCCGAACCAGGCGCTGGTGGGCTGCTGTACGCCATTGGAGCCTGGGCGAGTAGTAACCCGCACTGGTCGATGCGTTATTTCGTGCGTGGCCGCCGCACGTGCCTGGTTATTCGTGCCCATTTTGTCGAACTCCGGTTCTTGGTTGTATCAATCGTCCATCGCCACAACTTTGTGTTACTGGACGACATTGATATGCATAAAGCAAAATAAGTGGACTGAACGATGCAATAGGCACGGAAAATTGCGTTTCAGACACGATTATCATAACGCCACAAGAATAGAGCTTTATCGCCGAAGAAAAACCGTAGGAATCTGGGACAGTCTGCTGCAAGTGCAGTGTGGCGGCAATCTCGCCTTGGATCGTGACGTCATTGACCCGGGGATGGTTATGTCAAAGCCATGCCCCAGTGGTCTTGTCGCTGGCGTATCGGGTGATAGTGTGAAGGTGTGTATAGACCCTTCCTGTACCTTCCTGCGCTGGTTTGCTGCGCGCTCGCACTCAGCGCCTGCGGCAAAGAGGAGCAGTCTGTTTCCGACAGCGTCCGTGTGTCTAGGAGTCAGGCACCAGCGCCGCCACCGGCTCCGGGTGATTCTGCCTGTCCGAGCGATGGAACCTGGAGAGCTTGTGGACTGGAGGAGCGTATCTACCGAGCGGGCCTGGCGGTCAGCGTGAAGGATACGGTTCGGGTACCATATTTCTCAGAGCCCGGAGTTCGTTATGCGATCGGGCGCGTGTCGACGGTTGTGGCGTTCTTTTTTCCTGATTCGGCGACTGGTGTACGTGAGACCGCATCGCTTGACCAGCTTACGCTCAGTCCACCGGGTGATTCGCTCGGTGCATGGCCGGGAGTTCCGGCGGAAGTCGTGAGGTCGGTCAATCTGGTGGCGGTGCTGTTCGATGTGACCGACAGGCAGGCAGAAAGATTACGGTTGGCCATCACTGCAGGAGCGCCACAGCCGCACACGGTGGCAGCGCCCTGAACCCGGAAAAGAGAAGCTGTAGGCACTCTGTCACGCTCCACCGGACGTTTCTCAATTCTCCATGACGCTCCTATGGTCAAGCTCATGATCGAGGCTCTTTCCGTCTCGCGTGCGACTCCCACGCTCACTGTAGCAGTGATCGGGCGATCCATTGACTTCTACGTCAACGGGCTTGGCTTCGTACTGGTGAATCAGTTTCATGACGGCCAAGGCGCGATCCGGAGTGCGATACTCCGGGCAGGGAAAGCATATCTTGGTATCACGCAGGACGACTTCGCCCGCGGACGAGATCGTGCCAAAGGGGGCGGTTTCCGGCTTTTCCTGGAGACATCTCAGCCCATTGATGAACTGGCTGGACGAGCGAAGGCCAGTGGCATCGAGGTGGAAGGTCCCATGACGCTGCCATGGGGTGGGGGGGTGCAGGCTATTGCGATCAGGGATCCGGACGGCTACGCGCTAACGATCTGTGCGCGGGCCAGCTGAGACGCCGCATGGGAGTCAACTGTGTGCTGTGTCCGCACCGATACACGCGAGGTGTCCATGACGTCGCAGCTGGGAGTATCGGGTCTGGCACGTATTATGAGGTGTTGCTCCACACGAGTCGTTTCTGTCGCCGAGGAGATCTTTCGAGGTACGGTCTGAGAAGTGGAGAGGGACTGACCCGAAGTCGGGACATTGCCGGATAAACTTCGGAGCGAGTCTACGAGGCGCGACGTATATCGCCTGCACGCCGATGATCTGATGCTGTGTCGAGCGCTTCTGCTGCCCACATGATCGCGTTGGTGTAGAAATCATTGATCCGAGATGGGTCCACGCCCATATCCAGAGCTATCCCCGTGGTGTTCTCGAACAGTCCGAGTTCGTGACTCTCGGCGAAGTCGAGCGCAACTGCATAGGGCCCCGAACGAGTCAACAGGGCGTTACATACTTCTGAACTCAGGCTCACGCGTTCGAGAATCTCCGTCAACGGCATCCGGAAGACGGCGTCGAGCAGCGAAAACAGCCCCACAAGAAAGAGTGTTCCCCCGTCACGTCCAGCGCCGCCAAGCTGCTCAAGCAGCCGTCCGCGCTCTATAGCGTGGCGCACCAGTTCCTTGTCCAAATCGGTTGTACCCTTTCGCTGGGCGGCCACCGCCACCGCAATCCACCTCAGAAATGCGTTGCGCCCGATCAAGCGAATTGCCTGTCCGATGGAATTCACACCGCGTCCGCCAAGAGCGGCGGAGTTGACAAGTCGAAGAAGCTGGTAAGTCAGTACCGGGTCGGTGGCAATGACCTCCTCGAGCTCGCGGTCGTGGATGTTTTCGCTGCGGGCCATGCCTAGGAGGCGTATGGCGGCCACAGTCCCGCTGGGCATATCGGTGGCTGGCAGAGGCTCGGGCCGGCTGAAAAAGACACCCTGAAAGGCGTTGAAACCGCTCTTCAGCGCGGCATCGTAGTGTCCGGGAGTTTCCACATGACTGGCAATCAACTGCGGTCTGACTGTGGCTCCCCCGACGCTTATGCCGATTCGTGTGCAAATGGACGTGAGAACGTCCGCGTTGCCGGTGCGTGAGTCGATTCGTACCCATCTGGCCAGTGGGAGCAGAGCTTCGGTTGCATTGGGCTCCGTTCTGATGTCATCCAGGGCGAGTGAACCACCAGCGGCATGATAGTTGATCACGGCCTCGGTCATGGTTGTGTCCAATGCGAGATCACGTGGAATGACGAGAATCGTTGCGGCAGGACTTGTGGCGAGAAGGACCTCCCTGAACAGATGATCACGGGTGACTGTGACGAATGCCGGGAGACGCTTGCGGATCACATCGAACGATCCCGTGAGCAGACTTCGGGCGAGGCCGCCACCACTGTTGGCATCGGTGAAGCGGATGTCGTAACCCATCAGCGAACCGGTGCTGCCGAACACTGGCTGACGGACAAGGCGAAAATCGGGCATTACGTAGTGATGTTCGAATTTGCAGGGACTAGCGAGGACTACGTCGTCCCGGCGACTCTACAGACGATCAAGACGTCCGCGGGGCACGTGCTCCGGAAGATCCGATCCGGGATGAGGGCGTGGTTCCTATGCTTGTGATGTGATGAACCTGGCTACGCTGGAAGGCACCCCGCATCGAGAATGCGGTGGGCACTACGAATTGCACACTGAAAACGTGACAGTGCGTGTTAGCGGAATGACGGTCGATGTCGTGCAGGAGCTTTTCAGGTGCGCGAACTGCGGACACGAACGGCGAACGATCGATCAGCGCGATGAACTTGAGAGGAGGGCGATTGAACGGATCCGTCTGGAGCATGGTTTGCTGGCACCGCGAGCCATTCGTCGTCTCCGCGAATTGCTGGGCCTGACCGTACCGCAATTTGCTGAATTGATTCATGGAACTCCGAAGGGAATCGTGGAAGGGTGGGAGAAGGGTCGTTATCTGCAGAATCGTGAAGCGGACGCGCTGATTCGGAGTCTTGCCGACCGGGAGATACTTGAGCGTCGTGCTGCCCGGGTCGGCATTACTCTTCCCGGCACGGATGTCGGCGGCGATCAACAAGCAATATCAGACTCTGTTTCGGCCAACATCGGCGAACCAACCCAGTCGTCGCCTGATTGCGCATTCTGATGGCGATCTGCGGTGAGCGGGATGGACCCGGATTTCCAGACTGGATCGGTCGTGCCGGTGCGATATGGCGCGAGAGTCAGCCATATCTGGATCGGATGTTTGCACCGGTTGATGAAGCTGCGTTGGCTGTCGCTGACCCCAAGCCAGGGGAACATGTAATCGACATCGGCTGTGGGGCGGGCGCCAGCACCTTTCAGCTTGCGGCACGCGTCGGGTCGAGTGGAAAGGTGGTTGGGATAGACATTTCCGAAACGCTGCTGGCGCGTGCGCGGGAGCGACTGCCGTCCGGCCTACCGGTCGAACTGTGCTATGGCAATGCTTCCAGCCATCCGCTTCCGCGTTCCTCGTTCGACCTTCTGTTCTCCCGATTTGGGGTCATGTTCTTCGACGATCCAGTTGCTGCGTTCTCGCATCTGCGACTGACCCTCAGGCCGTCCGGTCGCCTGCTGTTCGTGGCCTGGCGTTCGCATGCGGAGAACGAGTGGATTCAAGTGCCGATGGCCGCGATGGCGGATGCCGTCCCACGGTCGGTGGTCGAACAGCCGGAAGCAACAGGCACCTTCTCGTTTGCCGACCGCGACCGCGTGCACAAGCTCCTCACCGAGGCAGGGTTCACCGATATCCGGCTGGAGTCTCTCGATCGCCCCTTGCTGTTGGGTGAGGCGAAGAGTCGTGAAGCAGCGGTTGATGAGGCGCTTGATCTGATCCTGCGGACCGGTCCACTGGGTCAGGTGCTTGCGTTGCATTCGCGCGATCGGCGTGTCAGGGTAACCGAGGCTGTACGGGCCACGCTTGGAGCACAGTTCTTCAACGGCGCGATTACTCTTGGGGGAGCGGTCTGGATTGTCAGCGCTCGCAATACCGCCATGAGCGATCCTGCTGGCACCGGCGAACCAGCGTGACGTTTCTCATTCAGCGAGAAACGGCATTGACAACTTGCTGGGCAACGCAAGCGTAGGGTGGTCGGTCGCACTATACTCCACCTCAACGCCTCTCTCGATCAGCCACCGACACGTCTTTCCGTGCCAGCCGACACTCCGATCATCTCCGCGCGCTGTTTGCGTCGACAGTTTGGAATGGTAACCGCGATTGAGGGGCTCACGGTATCCATCAGGCCCGGCATAACGGGGCTGGTTGGCGCTAACGGCGCCGGAAAGAGCACGTTCATCAGAATACTTCTCGGACTTCTCAATCCGGATGACGGTGATGTAAAGGTACTCGGGCATGATGTACGGTCTGCGCGCAGGCAGATTCAGAGGCTTGTGGGATACATGCCGGAGCATGACTGCCTTCCGCCCGAAATGAGTGGTGCCGAGTTCGTGGCCTTCGTGGGTCGCCTGAGTGGCCTTCCATCACGCGCGGCGCGTGAGCGTGGTGCCGAGGTACTGAGCCATGTGGGAGTGCTGGAAGAGCGTTATCAGCCGATAGGTGGCCTTTCCGCCGGGATGGTCCAGCGTGTGAAGCTTGCTCAGGCGCTGGTGCATGACCCTGGCCTGCTGATACTGGACGAG
>CAYSKN010000112.1:0-10339 GCA_964431565.1 uncultured Gemmatimonas sp. | reverse complement strand
ACCATCATAGCCAGGCGTGTTGGTCAACTGCCTGACGTCGGTTCCGTCAACATTCATGGTGTAGATGTCCAGGTCGCCGTCTTTGAGTGACGTGAACACGATACGCTTGCCGTCGGGTGAGAGAATCCCTTCGGCGGTATAGGTGTCGTAGTTGGTGAGTCGCTTGAGGTTCTGCCCGTCGCGGTCGACCGTATAGAAATCGAACTTGTCGATTCCCCAGACGTAGCCTTTGGACGGGTCAGGTCGTGGGGGACAGGCCGTGTCGGCGGCCTGAGTGGAAGAAAAAAAGAGCTGTTCGCCGCCTGGCAGGAACCAGCCGCACGTGGTCTTGCCGCCGGCGGAGATTTTCGTTAGTCCAGTACCGTCAAGCCGCACCACGTATTGCTGGTCACAGGAACGTCCGTCGCGTGTTGACTGGAATGTGATCCATTCACCGTCCGGGCTGAAATAAGCCTCTGCGTTCTCACCGCCGTTCGTCAGCTGTCGGATGTTGACCAGGTGTATCTCACCGGAATCGGCCTCAATTGGGATGTTCACCATCGAGGCATCAAGGTCGAGACTCGTGGTCTGGTTTGGTGCGGAATCGCCGCTGCACGCGCCAGCGAAGGCAAGAGCAATGGCAATACCGGTGGAGGTATTGCGTCGGAAACCGAGCTTCGAAATAGGCATGGGCAGAACCGTATAGTCGCCTCTGCCCTTGCGGCAATCGGGATTATTACCGATAAGAGATAATCTAATGGGAAACGGAACTAGCGGCGTGTTGACCCCCGATATCCGGCATCCGAGAGAGTCATCCCTCCAGAGTGCCCCGGCTCATCGGTACACAGGTCAGTAGCCGCTTCCGCCGCTCGGTGAGGAGCCGCCTCTGACGATCCTGGCAGCGGCAGCGAAGATCTCATCCTGAGTGCTGCTCGTGCGCATCAGCTCGATGGCCCTCCTGAGTTGCGTATCGACCTGGATATTGCGTCGCAGCACAAGCGTATCACCGAATGCCACCTTCGCCACACGATCCTCGATAAAGCGGTCTACATCGGCCACTCCTGCATCCCACACAGCCCGATCGATTCTGATCGTGTCGGCGGTGAGGCGTCGATATACCTCCTCACGCCATGCCGGACTCACCACAAAATCTGGTTTGACCTTGCCCTTCTGCTCTTCGGCCACTGCCATCACATGGCTCTGGTATGCACCATAAAACGGAAGCAGGGCGCGTCTCAGGGTCTGCTCGGGAGATGTGAGCGTATCAGGAGCGATAATGACATCGGGTGTGATGCCGCCACCTCCGTACAATGTCCGACCTGAGCTCGACTTGTAGGTTGGTCGTGCTTTGCGTACCGAGTCAGTCTCCATCGAATCCGGGAGCACTTCGACGAACCGTCCGTCTGCGGTCATCTTGCGCTCCTTCTGAATGGAACGGCCCGAAGGGGTATACCACTTGCCGGTGGTAATCTTGAGGGCGTAACCGCCGTCGAGGTTATAGACGGATTGCACCAGCCCCTTGCCGAACGACGTGGTGCCGAGAACCAAGGCACGATCGTAGTCCTGCAGTGCACCGGCAACGATCTCGGAGGCGGAGGCGGACCCGCCATCGACCAACACCAGGAGTGGGATGTCCGGTGCGAGGGGATCATGCTGCGAAACGAAATGCTGGAAGTCAGCCCGGCCACGCACAGAAAGCAGCTCTTTCGCTTTTGGCAGGAAGAGGTTAGACATGGCGAAAGCCTCCTCGAGGATGCCGCCGGGGTTGCCGCGCAGATCGATGATGATGCCCTTTGCTCCCTGCTTGCCGAGCGTCATTACAGAGGTGGCGACATCTTCTGTGGTCTGTTCGGAGAACCTTGTCAGCGGTATGTATCCGGTGTGATCGTCGAGCATCATGCTGAACGGAACGGCCGGCACATGGATTTCTGCGCGCTTGAAGCTGATGGTGAGAGGCTGAGGCACGCCCACACGCAGAAACTGGACTGTGACACCGGTACCGATGGGGCCCAGCAACTTGTTCTGAACCTGCTCGTTACTGAATCCACGCGCGTTGGTGGTATCGATTACCGCAATTTTGTCACCGTCCAGAACTCCACCCAGTTCTGCGGGTGAGCCTGGGAAGACCTTATTGACTGTTACGTAGTCGCCGATCTTGACGATCTCCATGCCGATACCTGCATAGCGACCGTTGGTATTGCGTGAAAATTCTTCAAGTTGTTTGGGCGTGAAGAGTTCCGTATACGGATCGTTCAGTTCCTTGACGAGTCCGCGTGCGGCCTTCTCATAGAGCTGCTGCGCGTCAAGGGTATCCACGTACCGGAGGGCGACGAAGGTCAGCACCTGGTCGAGGAGTTCGGCGCCGCCGCGCGTCGCACGCGCCTGGAGCGCGAAGCCTGAGGCGAGCAGGGGGACCAATGTAATGGCGGCCAAGGCAGCCTTGCGATTGCGTGTCATGCGGGTCTCTCGAGAGGAAGGACCAGATAAGGTACTGCACTTACGTACGCGTGTGACGGTGCGCTGTTCCTGACCGGCGTGGCACGCCTCAGAATTCCTCGCGGGGCCTGGAGCCAAGTACGTAGTCCACATGCCATTGTCGACTGTATTGGTTCATTGTGATATCCCGTACCAGGCCGGCACTCAACAACATTTCATGGGCTGGTTGAAGGACGCGCAGGAGGTGCGAAGGGTATCGTTGGGTGAGTGGAAGCTGCTCTGCCAGGCGTTCAAGAGATACGCGCCAGGACAGGCGATCATCGGCCCGGGCCACCTCCAGGATCCGGTAGAGGCGACGCGCAACCGGTGACGACAGGGCGTGGTAGCGTGCGAGTGACAGCGTACTTACGTGTCGAGCCGCGAGATTGGCTCTGATATTGGTCGAGAGCGTCACGCGGGCATCTCCCGGTTCACCCATCGCCAGGTTGTCAAAGAGATGCAGCTGGTCACGGTCCGCTACGCGCCGACGCTGCACCGAAACGCTGGAGAGTACCGTGAAGCTGGTATCGGCAAGGCCTGACAGGGTGGACCGGTACGCTCCGAGGGATTCGAGCGTGGTGCGTTCGAGACGGCTAAGGGCGGCACGGAGCTGCTCGTAAGTTCGGCCGTCAGCGCGACGCCCCATGGACCGCAGGAAGGCATGAAGGGTGAAACCAACGGTACCTTCGGCGGGCGAGCCCGCATCTTGGAAGCGATGCAGGAGTTCCACGTAAACATCCTGATCGAACGTACCCGGTAGCCTGTCACCGGGAGCGGGGATAACGCGCCAGCGTCCGCCGTTTTCGGTGGTATACGAAACAGGTGCGTCGTCGGCGGAATCGCTCAGCCGGAAAAGCGGGAGTTCCTCCAGTGACCTGTCGAGGACTACTCCGCGCATGACCGGGCGCCTGCGGGCGGCAAGTGTCATCGGCAGGTAAGGTGGTCGGGAACGACAACATTCGCCAGACGGGCGTCGCAATTGGCAACATTCAGCGTGTGGGGACGGTGCTCAACCGACTCTGATGACTTGGCCCGTGATGTGGCGAGCCGCATGACTGACGAGGAACCCCACCACTTCGGCCACCGACTCGCGTTCTACCAGATCGGCCTTCTCACCCATGCTGGCGAGGTTGGTTGCGGTACGGATTCCGGTGGGTGCGACAGCATTGGCGCGAACTCCGTTGGACTTTTCGTCGAATGCCACCGTGCGCATGAAGGTTATTACTCCGCTCTTTGCGGCCGCATACGCAGCCGTGCCCCTGGGTGAAGCTCCGGGCAGCGCTACGGCCGCGCCGAAGTACACAAAGCTGCCACGGGCATCGCGTACCGCAGGCAGGAATGCGCGCGTGGTGGCGAAGGAGGTGTCGAGATTGATGGCGAACTGCTGATGCCATGCTTTCGGGTCGGCTTCATCAATGGGGCCCGTCCTCGCGAAGCCTCCGGCAACGCAGACGACGGCGCTAATGCGTGCGGTCTCATGGGCCTGCAGCACTTCGGCTGCGATTCTGGTCACGGCGGCAGTGTCAGCGAGATCAACCGCGTGTGCGGTGAACTTCTGGCCCGCCTGCATGCCGACAAGCTCCGCTGACCGAGCACTTGCCTCGTCGATGGTACGGTTGATCAACGCGAGAGAATATTCCTGTGCTGCAAGATGACTGGCGATGGCTTGCCCAAGCTGACCAGCGCGGCCCGCGCCCGCAATGACGACAAGTTGATGGGAGTGAGTGGTGTCAATCGACATGATTCTTATGCTCGCTAGTGGGCCTGGTATTGCTGGATCAGGAATTGATGGATCGATTGATTCCGGGCCCGCCGGTTCCCCGGATACCCGTGCTTGTCGCTATGCGGCATCCCGCAATGGCCATGTCATTGAGTGCCCGCTGACCGTCCGACGAATCGAGATTGACAGCACGACAGCCATCGGCCAGAACGGTGACATCAAAGCCAAGCTGAATGGCATCCAGTGCCGTAAACTTGACGCAGTAGTCAGTTGCAAGGCCCAAGACCGCAATCTCACGTACGGTATGCTGTCGCAGAAATGTTTCGAGCCCTGTTGCGGAGCGGTGATCGTTATCATAGAAGCCGGAATAGCTGTCGATTGCCGGGTCAGCCCCCTTTCGGATGACTTTGTCGATAGCTGCCACGTCAAGGCCGGAATGAAAACTTGCTCCCGGTGTGTTCTGCACGCAGTGTGTTGGCCACAGCGTTTGCGAGATTCCACCGAGTTCGATGATCTGTCCCGCCGTCATTCCGGTGTGTCTTGCCGCAAAGCTGCAGTGATTCAATGGGTGCCAGTCCTGAGTTGCCACCACAAGATCGAATCGTGGTGCCACAGCGTTTGCGACAGGTACCACTGCATCGCCATCGGTGACGGGTAATGCGCCGAAGGGCATGAAATCGTTCTGCAAATCAACAAGCACCAGCGCCTTCATGGTGTCTCACCTCGACTTGATGACTATGGGCGGCCGCGATCAGCCGCTGTCAGAGTGTTTGTAGTGCAACGCCGCCGCCGCCAACAAACCGGCTCTGGCGGTCACGCCTCTCGTTGTCGTGCCTGTTCAATGAGACGAGCCCGGAGCGAATAGAGGTTTTCATCAAGTCCCACGGGATACTGGTGAGGGTTGAGGAAACGCCGTACGGAGCGATCGATCGACTCGAGTTGCCTGCGTGATCTGGCTTGTATGGCAGGCAGACTGACCGGTGCACATTCGCGCATGCCGGCCCGCATTGCAGGCACGAGCAGCTCCTCGAAATGTTGGCTCCGACTGAACCGCTTGCGTCTGTTCGGATCAGCTGGATCGATCATCCGGCGCTCATCACCTGGAGCCTCCGCGATGTCATACACCATGTCGCCTGCAGGTCGACCCTCACCGTCAAGGAAACGCCTGATGCCCTGAACTCCTGGAATGGTGGTCTTGAGAGCCTGTTCAGAAACCTTGATGCGCGGTTTCCAGTCACCACCCGGCTGCCTGACAGCAGAGAGCTTGTACACTCCACCCAGCGCAGGTTGATCGTGGGCTGCGACCAGCCTGGTGCCAACGCCCCAGATGTCGATTGCGGCCTTCTGTTCCCTGAGGCTCGTTATGAGGTGCTCATCAAGTTCATTGGACGCGACGATGCGGGCCGACTGCAAACCGGCAGCGTCCAGTATGGCACGTGCCTCGCGGGAGAGCCATGCAAGGTCGCCCGAGTCGATACGCACGCCGACCATCTCGAAGCCGTGCTCACGCAGCCTCCTGCCCTCCTCTGCCGCTCGTCGTACGCCGGCCAGCGTATCATAGGTATCCACGAGAAAAGTCACATTGTTGGGCAAGGCGTCGGCGTAGGCACGGAATGCATCTGTCTCGTTTTCGAACATCAGCACCCAGCTGTGAGCATGCGTGCCTGCAACGGGGATGCCGTAGGTTCGTCCGGCCAACACATTCGACGTGGCCTGACAGCCGCCAACGAACGCTGCGCGCGCAGCGGAGATCCCTCCGTCGGGACCCTGGGCACGGCGTAGCCCGAACTCCACCACCGGATCACCATCGGCCGCCTCACATATGCGTGCCGCTTTGGTGGCTATGAGGGTCTGGAAGTTGATGATGTTGAGCAGGGCTGTCTCGACGATCTGGCAGGGGATGATAGGGCCCGTGACGCGCAACAGTGGTTCGTGCGGGAACACCACCGTACCTTCGGGAACCGCTGCCACGTCGCCATTGAAGCGGAACGTCTCGAGATGGCGTAGAAACGCACTTGTGAAGATCGGACGTCCGTCGTTACCCATGAGCGTTGAGAGATACTCGATGTCTGCGGCAGGGAAGGAAAGCGCCTGGAGGTAGTCCAGCGCCTGCTCGAGTCCGCAGACCAGCGCGTAGCCGCCCTCAAACGGATTTCGGCGGAAGAAGAGATGGAAGCACGCTAGGGTGTCGGTCACGCCGGCAGCGAAATAGCCCTGCGCCATTGTCAGTTCGTACAGATCGGTGAACAGGCCCGGCGAGCGATGCCACACATGGATATTCACGTCTGACATGCGCACTCTCCTTCGGAATTACCGATCACCCAGGTAGCGTAGCGGCCCACGCTGATTACAGCCGCAATTTTCACGATGAACAGTATCAAGATAGCCGCTTGCCGATTCGCTGCCGTGTGAATCGGCAAGCGTTATTCGCTCGGTGTGCGTTCTGCTATGACAAGGACGTGTGGCAACCATTTCCAACGAGCTGGTCTTCGAGGTAAGTATCGTGCATCGTTTCTCTCCACTGCTCGTAGCATTCCTGTTTGCCGCTACCCCGCTTTCAGGGCAGCAGCCGAATGACGAGAGCGGAACGTCATCTTCTTCGCCCGTAGTCCGGGCAGTGCGCGCAGGCGCGCCCATTCAGCTGGACGGGCGTTTGAACGATGATGCGTGGTCGGCTGCTCCTGTGGTTTCGGGGTTCACCCAGATGGATCCCTCCGAGGGAGCGCCTGGGAGTGAGCGGACGGAGGTCAGAATCCTGTACGATGACCAGGCGCTCTACATTGGTGTGCACCTTCACGACCGCGCACCGGCCACAATCAGACTGGGACCCCGCGACATGCCTCTCGGCGATTCAGACTGGTTCAGTGTGAATCTCGACAGCTACCATGACCGGCGTACCGCGTTTGTCGTTGAGGCGAATCCTGCCGGGGTGAAGCGCGATTACGTACGTACGACAGGCAGTAATGGTTCGGAGGTGGATGATCTGACGTGGGATGCTGTCTGGGAAGTAGCGACGTTCGTTGACAGTCTTGGGTGGACGGCGGAGTATCGGATTCCGTTCGCCCAGCTCCGGTTCAGCTCAGAGCGCGAGCAGAGCTGGGGGATTCAGATGGCACGTACCATCGGGCGTACGAACGAGTATGCCGTCCTGGCCTTTACACCCAAGCGAGAGCTGGGTGGAATTGCGCGTTATGGCTCGCTGGAGGGACTCGTGGGAATTCTTCCAGGCAAGAGGCTCGAGGTGCTGCCGTATGTGGTTGCCCGGGGCGAGTATGTGGATCCGGGATCGAACCCCTTCCGGAGCTCTGCCGAACGCAGCGCATCCGCCGGGGTAGACGTGAAGTATCGGGCAACATCCAATCTGACGCTGAACAGCACTTTCAATCCCGACTTCGGCCAGGTCGAGGTTGATCCTGCCGTGGTCAATCTCGGGGTCTACGAGACGCGTTTCGAGGAGAAGCGGCCGTTCTTCGTGGAAGGCAGCGAGATTTTCAAGTTCGCGGCTGGGGGCGGTGGCGACCTCTTCTATACCCGACGTATTGGCCGTGCTCCACAGCTCTCGGTGCCCACTGCTCAGTCTGATATTCCGTCGTTGACGACAATTCTGGGTGCAGCCAAGCTGTCAGGAAAAACTGCGCGGGGCTGGTCGCTCGGCATACTCGAAGCGGTTACGGCTCGGGAGGAAGCGACATATCGGGACGCCGGAGGGACAGATCGGACGGCAGTGGTGGAGCCGCTGTCGAATTACCTCACGGCACGCGCAAGGCGCGAACTGCGCGGTGGGCAATCGGCGTTCGGCGGGCTGATTACCGCTGTCAATCGTGACCTTGCTACCCCAACGCTTCGGCAGCAGCTCCGGTCGGCAGCTTACGCCGGAGCAATCGATTTCCGTCACGAGTGGGCGAGACGGAGTTGGGTGCTTCAGGGGAGCCTCTCTGCGAGCAGTGTTCTTGGTGACCGGACCGCCATTACCGGGGTTCAGATGCTTTCCAATCACTACTTCCAGCGCCCGGATGCCGGCCACTTGAGGGTGGACTCAACTGCCACCTCCCTGTCGGGTATCTCGACCCAGCTATCCCTTGGCAAGCAGGCGGGAGAGCATTGGCGAGGCGAGGTAACGGTTGGGACTATCACCCCTGGTTTCGAGGTCAACGATCTGGGTTACAGTTACCGTACCGACCGCAGGGACGCCCAGTTCACCGGAAACTACTTCGAGAATAGAGTGGGCAAGTTCTGGCGGAACTGGAATATCGGTTGGCGCGCTCGGATGGAGCGAAACTACTCAAACCAGCTCATCTCGAACTGGATGACTGTAAACGGCCGCTTTCGCCACCTCGATTACTGGACCATCGCGTTTTCCGCCAATCATTCGGTGAGGGCCAACGACGACAGGCTGACGCGTGGTGGTCCCATGGCTGTTCGTCCGGCCTATTCGAACGGCAACGTGTCTTTCATTTCCGATGCCCGCAAGCCTGTCACGCTCGAGGCAAGCGTGGCTGGGAACCGGGATGAATTCGGTGGATGGCAGTGGGAGACCAGCGAGAAGCTTGGACTCAAGGCATCACCGCGTTGGAGAGCCGCCGTTGGTCCACGGTTCCTTCGCCAGCGGACAGTGGCGCAGTACATTGCCACTATTGCTGACGCCGGAGCAGCGTCGACATTTGGTCGCCGCTACATATTTGCAGAGCTTGATCAGACCGAATTGTCGCTGGAGGTTAGGTTTGATTTCACCTTCACGCCCGACCTGAGCCTGCAGACTTATCTTCAGCCTCTGCTCTCAAGTGGCGATTACGGCACTCCGAAGGAGCTGCTGGCGCCGAGGTCATTCGAGTTCAGGGACTATCAGGGAGCTGCGCCAAACCGTGATTTCAATCTTCGGTCGCTCCGTGGGAATGCTGTGCTGCGCTGGGAGTGGCGACCTGGTTCGACGCTGTACCTGGCCTGGCAGCAGAGCCGGCGGGATAATCTTGCGGGAGTAGGCACCTTCGATTTCGGACGGGATCGGGCGGCACTCTTCGGGGCGCGACCGGATAACATATTCGTGCTTAAGGTGAGCTACTGGCTCAATCCGTAGTCGATTTGAGGAGCGCTACGCTGACTCCACCGATTCGATGATGGAATGTAAATTTCAACGGGGAGGGCAATCGCGATGAAAGCGTATATCCACAAAGTTGGCTCTCTTGCCCATTTCCACTGGAATCTGGAGTGCTCGGTTGGCAAGCGCGGACAGAACACCCTGCCTGCTGATGTGAGTTTCATTCAATGGTATTACACGGTGGCGGCAGCCAATACGCGGACCCCAGCCGACCGCAAGGCAGTCTACTCACGTGTGTCGGTAACCGGAGTGTGTCGCGGAACTGATGATGACCCGCTCGTTCAGGCGATCATGGCACATCAGCGTGCTCTGTCGCACCCGATGGTAGATGGCAAGATCAGCGTTGCGACAGGTAATGGATTCGTGGGTGCAAAAGCCTTCTTCATACTTCGGCTTGGTTCCCGTCTTGCTGATATGACGCCCGGCACCTGGCCAAGGCTCGATCTCGTTCCCGGGTGCCCGATGGTCGTTGCTGAGGCGGTGCGTAAGGCCATCCCGAAACTACCAAACCCTTCGTGACATCATGACGTACCATGTTCATCAGGTGCCGCGGCATGTGGCCTGCACCCGTGTCTTGCTGCAGAGCGTTGGTCGCCTGCTGGCGCTTGGTGTGCTGGTGACGCTCGCGATCCTGCCTGCCGGTTGCATTCTCGTGGCAGCGGGTGCCGGTGCTGGTGCAGCGGTTGCCTACACCAACCGCGGAGCATCAGCTTCGGTACCTGGGAGCGTGGACGTCGTGTTCGACAAGACAAGATCGGCATTCACGGCACTGGGCATCGGGGAGACCGGGCAGGCCTCTGAGAATAGCGGTGCCTTGCGCCGGCTGATGGGAAGGACGGGCGACAACGAAATCACGGTGGAACTACGGCGCTCAAGTGAATCTGTTACAGCGGTGGAAGTGGTAGCGAAGAAGAGCGTTGTAGAGTTCGATCGTGATCTTGCCAAACGGGTCTTGGAGCGCATAGTCGGGAAGTAGCATGTCGGCGGTGACGGCAGTGTTGACGAGGAACGCTTCCCGCCGGGAAGCGTTCCTCGTCAACACTGCTGGCTGCCTCGGGACAGTACCTCAC
>CAYSKN010000111.1:0-10349 GCA_964431565.1 uncultured Gemmatimonas sp. | reverse complement strand
GAAAGTATGACCGACCCACCCCTCGCCACGTGCACCTGAGCTGAATCGTTCTTCCAGCGCTGGACTATTGTGCCCGGATGAAGTCGTGCGGCGGCAATCTCGCCCCAGCCGATCATGCGCTTGCCGTGAGATTGCACAATGCTTTGGACGCGCTCGACGAAACCGATGTACTCCTCGCGCGTGAGCCTCTCGACCTCGTCACCACCCACGTGCAGGAAGGGGCCCGGTGTTAGCATGGCGAGTTCCCGGAGTATGTCATTGACTACAGCGTATGTGCTGTCGCTGCCAACGCACATGGCGCTGAATCCGACACGGGTCCCCGAATACTGCGGTCTGGTGACTCCGTCGCAATTGAGTACGGGTATGGATGCCAGGGCAGCGTTTGTGTGGCCCGGCATATCGATTTCCGGGACGATCATGACGTTCCGCTGGGCTGCATAGGTTACCAGGTCGGTGTATTCCTCTTGGGTGTAGAACCCACCGGGTCCACCGCCAACTTCGTTGCGGCTGCCTGTCTCCGTGAGTTGCGGACGACTCCTGATCTCTATACGCCAACCCTGGTCGTCAGACAGGTGCAGGTGCAGGCGGTTGAGCTTGTAGAGCGACATCAGGTCCACATGCTCCCTGATCGCAGGGATTGGCAGGAAGTGCCTGGCCACATCCAGCATGCTGCCCCGCCACGAGAAGCGGGGTGAGTCGGAGATACGTACGGACGGGACCGTAAGCTGCCGGCCGGTCATGGCTCGATATTCCACCGCGACCGGGAGCAGTTGACGGAGTGTCTGTACACCGTACAGGAATCCAGCCGCCGTGATTGCAGAGATCGTCACACCTGTGGAACCGGATGTGAGCGTATAGCCTTCAACCCCAAGCGACGTATCAGCACCCGCGCTGGTGAAGTGGATGCGATTCGTGGGCGGCGTCTCACCGACCGCAAGCCTGCGCGGTGTCCTGGCAGCTGGCGCCAGCAGGTTGGCCAGAAGGCGGGCCACGCCATCGACACTGTCCGGTGCAGCGGGGTCGATCAGGATAGCGGTACCAGTGTCAATAGTGAATGTACCGCTTCTGGCCGCTTCCATGGTGGAAGGGACGGGGATGACGGAGGGCAGCCCAGCCTGTGCATGAACACTCGGTGAATGAACAGCCAGTGACACAATCACTACGAGCGTTCTGGTGGAAATGGACTGAAGCAGGAATCTGCGGGGATGTTGCATCGGCAGGCTTATCCGGGCGTATCACGGTGGGGGCGTCGCTACGGCTCTTCCTCGGCCGACCGTCTCAAGCAGTACCCTTCCACATCGGAAGATGGGCCTCTCGGGCACCAACGGTGGGCGCCACAGGCAGAAGGAAGCTGCAGCTGATCTGAGGCCTGCGGCGGAACCTACGCCCGCGCGCGACGTGATCAAGCCCACCAGCACGCGCAATACTCTGCTATTGCGCAGGCATTCACTGCAAGCGGGACGTTATGGCGTGTTGGCCGGGCGATTACGCATCCTTCGTGTGCGGCATCGTCGGCCGTGGCCAGCCAGCCTCTGAGCATCGCCGTTGGTTGGCGAGCCAGTTGTTCTCTTGGGTGGGGATTCCCAGCATTTGCTCATCGAGACGCACCATGTCCACCGTGGTTGATCGATTGCCGGGCCGGTCGACTCGTTTGCCGTTCACGAGGGCATGCCAGGAACCACGGGCTGACGTGCTGCCGGGATGGTCCGTGCGAATCCGGGCCTAGACACTACGTTGTCCAGACGTGGTTACAGGAGGGCCAGCAGCACATCCCTGTACGTCCACGGCGGGTTCTGGCGGTTGCATAGGTTTGCCGGGGCTGATTCTCGGTGACGCCATAATGAAAATGAAAGCGTACGGCTTGCCTGGCCTCCAGCAGTTGCCGAAAGAGGTCATGCCTGCGCCACCGTAGCGTTGTCTGACCATGCTGACTGGCCGGACAAGGACGGCGTCCGGCATCCTTTGAAGTGAGAACGGGCAGCCGTATACCAAGGCTCCGAACTATGCTGAGGCGAGGACCAAAGCGGCTCATCAAGCAGTCTCCACGTACGCGGCATGTCGAGCGAATATCGGAGCGGAGCCAGCGTCGTGCCGACATCTCCCAGATGACGAAAGCCGAAAGATGCAGTCGGATACATCATGGTTCGTAACGGAAAAACGAGAGGGGGCGAGCGCAGCCGGCGCCCGCCTCCCTTCAGTTCAGCGTGTCCTGCGCGGTGTGACCGCCGCTACATGGCCACTTTCTTGCCCTCGAGCTTCTTCTTCTGCTGGCGGAGATGCTCATCCATCCTGAGTCTCGGAATCCCTTTCTCCAGCCACTCGGGAGCCGAATCACCCTTGAGGTAGGTGTCCCAGTACTCCATCAGTCGCTGCGAGTAGTCCTTGCGATTACGGAGCTGCGAGAGACCGTGATTCTCTCCCACGTACTCTAGCAGAATCACGTCCTTCCCCAGTTGCCTGAGAGTGTTGTAGAAGGTTATGCCCTGATTGAAGTCAACGGCACCATCCTTGTCATCGTGAAGAATGATGAGCGGCGTCCTGATCCTGTCAGCGAACCGGTTGGGCGAGTTGCGCTCGTAGGCGTCCCTGTTCTCGATGAAGTTACCCTTGAATCGACCTTGCGAACTCTGGAAGATGGCCTGGTTGGTGCCGCCCGTGTTCCAGTATACCGAGCTGTACATGCTCACCATATCAGTAAGTGGTGCTCCTGCTACGGCACTCTTGAAGATGCTGGTCTGTGTAACCAGGAATGCGGTCTGATATCCGCCCCACGAGTGGCCGTGCAGCCCCACGTTTGCGGAGTCTACGATACCAGTGGCAATCGCCGCCTTCACGGCCGGCACAACACTCCAGACTGCACTCATTCCGGGGTCATTGAGTTTGTATACGATGTCAGGAAGGAACACCGCGTAGCCGCGCGAGGTGTGCACGCCGATCAGCGCGTTCGGTGAACTGGAGTACGTGGGAGGGTAGAAGCTATTGAGGTTGTCCGACTGCAATTCGTAAATGAAGGTGAGTGTGGGGTACTTCGTGCCTTCCTGGTAGCCGGCAGGCAGATAGAGCGCGCCTTGCAGGGAGTCGCCCTTCTCGGTCACATAACTCACCAGTCTTGATCCGGGTGACCACGCAACACCGTTCATGCCTGGGTTGGCATCGGAGAGACGCACGGAGTCGGTCAGGGCGTTGACGCCAAGGTTGATACGCCAGTAGTCGGGGAAGCGTGCGGATGTCTGGATGGTGGACACCCACACCTCAGCGTCCCGTGCACGCATGGGCGCATGTCTGGCATCGCGCCAGCCAGTGACTGTTGTTGCAGAGTTCCTTACGGGATCAAGGCGCACCATGGCTTCCTTCTTGGTACGCGCCTGCATGGCGATGACATGAAATGGTTTCGTGAGGTCTATGGTTCGCTCGCGAGGATCAGTGTATACCATGCGACTGTAGCGAATACGCCCGGTACGGCCATCGCCCGTCAGATTGACCCAGCTCCTGCCACTAACAGCCACGCGCCATATGTCGTAATTGTCGCTGATGAGCGCAAACCGTCCGTCCCTGCTCCAGCCGATCACATTGGTTGATGGCCGGTCTACGTTGTGATCGTCCTCGGTATTGACGAACGACACCGGTGCACCTGTAGAGATGTTGGTGATCATGCCGGTGGTCACATCATAGGCGTGAAAGTCACCATCGTCCCAGAACAGCACCGTTCGTTCATCGGGTGACAGGGAAGATGTCCCACGCTGCTTCTTCTTGACCGTGAGACGTCTGCCGGAACGCACCTCGGTAAGGTACAGATCGCGCGACTGGATCCCATCGACGCTGGCCTGCCTCTCGTAGGGCTCGCTCTCGCTGCTGAGCAGCCAGCGATCGTGTGCACCGAACGTGCCGTTGCGTACTTTGTCGTCGGTGAGCTGCACGACCTTTTCCGTGGCTGGCAGATATGTAGCCAGGAATGAGAACTGCCGATCGGCCTGCTCCTGGACCAGCTGTTGGCTCTGAAGACGCGGATCCTTGTCGTGCCACAGGATGAGCGTGGGGCGCTCGTCGTTCTCCAGTTGTTCTGCGCGTGGCACTCTGGGCGTCGGAGTGTACAGGCCGATCACCAGGCCATCCTGCTGTTCCAGCCAGCGTGGCGTGCGGTTGGGGCTCACTTGCAGGCCGGACGGAAGCGTTACTTTTCCGCCCGACCCGACGGCTATCATCTGTTGCGCGGCAGAGCCAACCCGGGAGAGTCCCAGGGCAGCCCACGTTGTGTCTGTCGCGGAGCTGTCGATGGTTCCCTTGAGGAAGGCGAGTGCCGGCAGAGTGTCGCTCCAGGCGAGTCTGCGATAGAGCGCCTTGCCGGCGTCGATGGATTTCACCACGCCTGTTGCGAGTTCGCGCAGTTGGATGCCATTGCCGGCCTGATCGCGGGCATCAATGACGTAGGCCAGCCAGCGACCCTTATCGTCGAAGGCGAAGTCAGCCACGTTGCCTACGTTGAACGGCGTATGCGTGGCGAGTTCGAGGAGCAGCATATCGGTTCCCTCTACCCGGAGTCCGCTCCCGCCCGGAGCGTTGCCGCCCATCCCGGGTGCTCCAGGCAGAGGGCCACCACCAGCGTTGCCGCCGGCTGCGTTCGGTGCATCCGGACCGAAGGCGTGCATGGCAAGCCAGGCTGGTGAATCACCACCAAAGGCAATGCGGCGTATTCTGTCATATTCCTGCCTGTCTCCGGTAGCCAGATTGACCACGAGCGCCTTGCTAACCACGGGCCGGCGTTGTTCGCGCATGCGTTTCTGCTCTGCAGCACCTGGATAGACAAGCATGGCAACCCACCTGCCGTCACCTGAGAGCTGGAGACCTGGAACAGCGCCGCCGCCAAGGAGCCCTCCGGTTGCTGTCGGGGCTTCCCCGATCGGGAATCTCATTTCCCTGCCACCTGCTATGGTTTGCCGTACAACCACCTCGGCGTCACCCTCGTTGGGTGCAAGTATGTAGGCAAACCAGGCGCCATCGTTTGAGAGGGTGGCTCCCCGTATGGACTTCCAGTCGGAGATGTCCGCTGGTGTGATTGGATGCGGTGTGGCAGTCTGCGCCAGAAGGCGCTCAGGCTTGGCTGCAGGCGCGAGCACCAGCACTGTGGCAAGCGCAAATGGCCGGAACAGAAAACCGGGCCGCGACACCAGGTCGGGTGCGAGCAGAAACATTCGGACTCCGCTGAGGAAAGGTTACCAAGCGAAATCTAAGACATGGGCTGCGCCCGTCACGCCACGGTGTATTTCGGTTGCTGTTCAGCGTGTGACTGGTATCTTGAGTGGCGTAGACCGTGAGGGTGAGCGTACTGGCTTTCGACAAGGAGGATACCGATGATTGCCCCGCTCCTTCGTACCGCCGGCGCAGTCGTTGCCGGCACGTTGCTGCTCACGGGAGCGAGCCTCCCGATCAAGGGCAGCGCCTCATCTCCGCCAGAAGAAGGTGCCGCCTCGGGTGCCAGATTCACTTACCGCGTCACGTCATCCAGCAGCGAAAAGAGCGCGCGGGAACGACGCAGCATGCTGACGACGGTACAGATGCAGAACGGCAGTATCCGCATGGACTATGTTGAAGGCGCAACACCACTTGGCCAGCAGAATGGCTATGTCATCGTAAACGGAGATCCTGTCCGCTTCATCGTGGTCGATCCGAAAGAGAAGAAGGCCATGATCATGAATGGCGATGCATTCGGAAGCGGTCTGGGGGGATTGCTGAACAACCCGATGCTGAAGATGACCTTCAGTGACGTAACTTTCCGGTATAAGGACATGGGAGCCGGAGGTTCCATCCTGGGCCACGCGACCCGCAGGGTGCGCACGTGGAGCACGAGCACGATGGAACTCAAGGCCATGATGATGCCGGATCAGAAGGTCATCTCTTCCGATTCCAGTGACGTATGGATAGCGACCGGCTTGGAAATTCGGATGGAGGACATGGAACAGTGGGCGAAATCGTTCTCCTCACGCCTGCGATCCTCCAGCCCGCAGGCCGACGCCGAAATTGGGAAATACATGAGAGAATTCGGCAGGTCCGGACTCGTCATGCGATCTGTTACGTGGTCTACCGATACTGACAAGAAGGGGAAGGTGACAACCGACAGTATCACCACTGAGATAACCGATCTCACGATCGGCGCGATTGATCCGTCGGTATTCGAGATTCCAAAGGGCTACGAAGTGGTGGATTTGGCCGATGTGATGGCCAAGACAATGGCCTCTGAGGACAGTGCCGGTGCCAGCGAAGACAAGGGATCTGCGGGCGATGCAATAAAGAAGGGGATTGGTGGCCTGCTCAAGAAGAAGAAATGACCGGCATCATGCCCTGAACGATCACCCCTTCTCTCCCCCCCGCTCGCCGCTGCCAGCCGGGGGGCGGGGGTGTGCTTCTCAGCCAGTTGTACGATGGTCAGAATGCCGCAAGCTCAATATATGCCTGACGGAACGTCTCCACTTGCGGCAATGTGCCATCCTCAAGCTGTGGAGCGTAACCTACGAAGGTGTCGGCGCTGCCGATCCGTCGTACCGGGGCGTCGAGCCAGGCGAAGCATTCATCAGCGATTCTCGCTGCGATCTCGGCGCCGTATCCGAACGAGAGCGAGTCCTCCGTGGCTACGATGACTCTGTTGGTTTTCCGGACGCTTGTGAACACTGTCTCCTGATCCCATGGTGACAGCGTGCGTAAGTCGATGACTTCGACACTTGGACCACCTTCCTCCGTGATCTGTCGAGCGGCAACGAGCGCGCGTTGCACGGTAGCGCCGTAGGTAACGAGCGTAATGTCGGTGCCTTCGCGCAGCACTGCGGCTTTGCCAAACGGAATCATGAAGTCGGGCCCGGGGTAGCGCCCCTTGTTGTACGTCTGGCGGTAGAGGTGCTTATGCTCCAGGAAGATTACGGGGTCGTCACAACGAATGGCGGTACGCAGCAATCCGTTTGCGTCGAGCGCATTGCTGGGACAGACCACACGAAGGCCGGGATTGTGCGTGAAGAGCGATGCACCGGTCTGCGAGTGATAGATGGCACCGCGGATATAGCCGCCATAGGTGGTGCGCACAACCACTGGAGAACTGAAGGCGTTGTTTGATCTCCATCGCATCGTGGCCAGTTCTCCCCGAAGCTGCATGAACGCCGGCCATATGTAGTCGAAGAACTGGATCTCCACCACCGGCTTGAAGCCACGATGGGCAAGACCGATAGCGCGTCCTATTATGTTGGCCTCAGCGAGTGGCGAGTTGTACACCCGCGCACTGCCGAACCTGCCCTGAAGCCCGTGAGTAACCTTGAACACTCCGCCTTTGCCCTTGACCTTTCCGAGGTACTTCTCGCGGGATACATCGGCCACGTCCTCGCCGAAGACGAGAATGCGGTCGTTGCGTTCCATCTCGTCGCGCATACAGGCATTGAGCATATCCACCATGGTGGTCGGCTCACCACTTGATCGCGGACTGTCCTCAGTATCGAACAGATCCGATGTGGGATCCACATCGGGCGAATACACTGCCCACGTGATCGTGTCAGGTGATGGCTGGGGCTGCGAGAGCGCATCGTCAGTAGCAGACTGGATTGTTCCATCGACGGTGTCACGGATAGCCTGGATCTCTGCTTCGGTGGCGTATCCTTCAGCAACCAGCCATGCCGGGAACGTTGCGATCGGATCACGGTCGGCCTCGGCAGCGCGCTCTTCAGCCGGACGATAGAGAACCTCGTCATCGGAAAGTGAGTGTGAATAGGGGCGGATGACACTGGCATGCACGAGCGCAGGCCCCTTGCGCTCGCGGGCATACCGGACCGCACGCTGCATGGCCTCGTACGAGGCAAGCAGATCGCAGCCGTCAACTTCCTGGATGTACAGGTCGGGAAACGATGCCACGAGCTTAGAGATCGAGCCACCCGCGGTGTTTACCTCGACAGGGACGGAGATCGCGTAGCCATTGTCTTCGACGATGTAAACGACCGGGAGGCGCAAATTGCATGCCGTGTTCAGCGACTCCCAGAACTCTCCTTCGCTGGTTGTTCCATCGCCAGTAGTTACCAAGGTGATCTCGTCACCATGGAATCCCGGCTCATCGATGTCCGTGAGCGTGGCCCGCAGTGAAGCCTCCGCACTGCCGACGGCCTGGAGGAACTGCGTCCCGGTGGGCGACGAAACGGACGCGATATTGAGATCCTTCTTGCCCCAGTGGCTGGGCATCTGGCGCCCGCCGGAATTGGGGTCGATGGCTGCTCCGACCGCGCTGTAGAGCATCTCTGCAGGCGTCATGCCCAACTGGAGACAGAGTGCACGATCACGGTAGTAGAGATAGAACCAGTCGTAAGCCGGCCGTGTGGCAAGGGCTGCGGCTGTGCCGATAGCCTCATGGCCCGCACCAGAGATCTGGAAGAATATCCGGTTCTGGCGTTTGAGCTGTATTTCCTTGTCGTCGAGTCTGCGTGAGGTGTACATCACGCGGAAAGCGTCGAGCAGCTGCTCGCGCGAAAGAGCGGGCGCTCCAGGCGCCAGCTCTGGGGCCCTCGCCTTGCGGGCGCGGCTCGGACGGGTCGAAGTGGCCATCGTAGAGCTTCTGGTGAACGGACTGACCTGCAATCAAGGGTGCAAGATAGCTGAAAGTGCTCAACACTGGAGAGGGCGAGGGGCCCTGATCGCTTGCCCGGGAGAACGAGATCAGTCAGGTTGACAGAGAGTCCGCACCTTTTCCCAACCGCCCATGCAAGCACCAACAGCCCCCCTGAGACCGTCAACCTCCCACTGCATCTTCTGTGATCTCATCCACGGAGCGGCGGAGGTCTCGATCTGCTATGAAGACGCCGTCGCGATGGCGTTTCTCGACATTCAGCCTGTGAACCCGGGACATGTGCTGGTTGTCCCAAGGGATCACTACGAGGTGGTGCAGGACATGCCCCGGAGCCTGGCGCTTCACCTGTTCGAGGTTGCGCTCCGACTCATCCCAGCCATACAGACGGCGTCCAATGCCGACGATATCAATGTCGTGGTGAGTTCCGGAACGGCCGCCGGTCAGGATGTGATGCATTATCATATCCACCTCATTCCACGGATTGAGGCTGACGGTTTTGATATTTCCCTGCCGTTTGCGGCTTCCCTGATGCCCAATAGAGAGCTTCTTGATGGCATGGCTGCACGGATAGGAAGCCTGTTGCGTGATCCGATGGCACCTGGTGGATTCAGGCCCGACTGAAAAGTATTCAGGTAATATTTCGCGAGACCGGCGCGGGCAAGGTCCGCTTGACAGCAAACAGCAGGAGGCGGAATGAGGTGGGCACCCGGAGGGCGCAGTCAGAACCTTGAGGACAGACGCGGAGCTGGTGGTGGTATGCGTGGTCCGGGCGGCGGGATGCGCGTCGGGCTTGGAGGTATGCTCGTGCTTCTGGTGCTGAGCCTGGTTTTCAAGCGGGATCTCATCACCCCTCTCATGGGAGGGGGCGGGCTGCAGGGATCGGGCCCGTCTGCAGTATCGTCGGGCGGCGCGGTGGAGGATGCAGGCGAAGAGAAAATGGTGGAGTTCGTGTCATTCGTGCTCGACACCACGCAAACCACCTGGAAGCGTTTGTTGCCGGAGTATCAGCCGGCGAAACTGGTGCTCTTCAGGGACGCAGTCCAATCTGCCTGTGGAATGGCGGAATCGGCTTCTGGTCCGTTTTACTGTCCGGGTGATCAGAAGGTGTATGTGGACCTGTCATTCTTCGATCAGCTCGACCAACAGTTTGGGGCGCCGGGCGATTTCGCTCAGGCTTATGTGCTTGCACACGAAATCGGGCATCATGTACAGAACTTACTGGGCACGGAACAGGAACTCAGAACTGCCCAGCGTCGCAATCCGGCTGCTGCCAATCGTCTCTCGGTAGCGATGGAATTGCAGGCAGACTGTTATGCGGGTGTGTGGGGGCACGAAGCGGCACGAGCCGGTATTCTGCAGTCCGGTGATCTGGAGGAGGGACTGACAGCGGCATCGGCAGTGGGCGACGATCGACTCCAGAAGATGGCCACCGGGCGAGTGAGTCCCGAATCATTCACCCACGGTTCATCCGCTGAGAGATCGCGCTGGTTTCGCCGTGGCATGGACAGTGGTGACATCAATCAGTGCGACACCTTTTCGGCACTGGCGAAGTGAAGGCGGAGCGGACGCTCAGGTTGCTTCTCTGAACGGACTGGCCAAAGACGTAGATTGGTGCTGGTCGATTATTCACGGGTACTCACATTGGCTAGTAGTCGACCGGCCTGAGATACGATTCGCCGATAGCTGACTGACTCACCAGTGCGGTTGCTGGCAGCCGACGCTTCCAGTGAGTGTTGTTGAGCCTCTGGGATACCGTGGCCAG
>CAYSKN010000110.1:0-10362 GCA_964431565.1 uncultured Gemmatimonas sp. | reverse complement strand
CCATCGGCAACACCCCACTTGTTCGCCTGCAGCGTCTTCCGGGGCCGGAAGCTGCTGCAAGGGGGACCGTGGTCCTTGGCAAGCTGGAGGGCAACAATCCGGGAGGATCAGTCAAGGATCGTCCCGTTCTGTCGATGATTCGTGGTGCCGAGGCGCGTGGTGAGATTCATCCCGGTGATCGTCTCATCGAGGCCACCAGCGGCAATACCGGCATCGCATTGGCGATGATTGCCGCTATGACTGGCTATCGCATGACACTGATCATGCCGGATAACTCGACGGCTGAGCGAAAGGCTGCGATGCGTGCGTATGGTGCGGAACTTATCCTCACAGCGGCATCGGAAGGCGGGATGGAGTACGCGCGTGACATGGCGCTGGAGATGCAGGCGCGAGGGCAGGGGCGTGTACTGGACCAGTTCGCGAACCCCGACAATCCGCGCGCGCACTACGAAACAACTGGTCCGGAGATCTGGCGTGACACGGAGGGGAAAATAACTCACTTTGTCAGCGCCATGGGTACCACCGGTACCATCATGGGTGTGACCCGTTTCCTCAGGGAGCAGCGCACGGATATCAGGATTATCGGAGCACAGCCGACGGAGGGATCGCGCATAGCAGGTATCCGCAAGTGGTCGGCGGCATACCAGCCCGCGATCTACGATCCGTCGCGTGTGGACAGGATCGAAGAAGTTTCGCAGATCGAGGCGGAGGACATGGCTCGGCGGCTTGCATTCGAGGAGGGTATCTTTTGCGGCCCATCGGCTGCCGGTGCGTGTGTCATTGCCCTTCGTGTGGCCGCTGAAGTCGAGAACGCGACAGTCGTGTTCATCGTATGCGATCGCGGTGACCGCTATCTGAGTGCGGGCATTTTCCCCGACTGAGAGAGCGATCACCGCGATTCATATCATACCAGAATGGTGCGGCAAGGGTTGATCAGGCAATCACTTCTTTGCTTTTCCCTTTGCTGGTGGTGCAGCGCTGATGTCACGGAACTCCATGACATCTCCCTTGCCGAAGCTCATGGACAGGCTGGCGCGTTCGGAAAGCGCCTTTACAGCGTCACCGGATGAAGCGAGCGCAACGCGCATCGATACAGGTCGCTCGCTAATAGACGAATCGGCGAGTGCTGCCTTGATGCCGAACCATCGGGCGATGTCGGGAATCACAATCCGCAGTGGTGTGTTCTCGTATACAACGCTATCGCGCGTCCATGCCAAGGCTACATCTCTCTCGATTACCGACAGGTTGCCGAATGTTCCATCGGGTTTGAGGCTGATGGCCGAACCTGCAGTTACCTTCTGCTCGGTCTTGTTTACGCGATCACGCACTGTGACAGAGCCGTCAGTGACCTCCACGAACACGCTCGAGTCCTCGTCGGCGTAATAGCGGACGGTGAACACCGTACCATCGGACGTGATCGTGGCATTGGCAGCACGCACTGCGAAATTCATGGGCTTTGCAGCGTCAGGCGCGCCGACGTCGAAGGTGGCCGCCCCTTCTATCATGATCGTGCGCTGGGAAACCGCGAAGTCGGATGGTATGGATAGTCGGGTTTCAGCTCCGAGGCTTGCTTTGGTACCGTCACGGAGTGTGAGTTTGCCGCGCTGACCCCTCAACGATGACTGAGTATCGATATCACCACTTCTGAAGGCCCGATCGATCGCGGCATCCTCGCCCTGCTTGTTGACCCATCGCTGTGCGTAGAGAATCAGCGCTCCAACGACGACCGCTCCGATCGTTCCGAACACCCATCGTCCCCGGCTGGAACTGGCGGCAGCGGTTCTTGAGTGAGCCCGCCTTACAGCGCGTGCTTCCGCGAGAGCAGTCTGATGATCGATCTCTGGCGGACGAAGCAGCGTCCTGAGCTGCGACACTGCTTCCTCCACTCCTGGCACGGAAATGTGGGATGAGCCGGGACCGTGTCGATGCAGCGCGGCGCTCTTGCTCCTCTGAATTGCTCCTTCCTCATCGATGGCGGTCTTCAGAAAACTGGCAAGTGCAGCCGGATCCTTCAGCCGCGCGCGTTCTTTCCAGGCGTCGAGCATGGCCTTCTCGGCTACTCGCCCACGGAAGTGAGCGAGGTCGCTGCCAAGTGCCTCACCTGCCTTGGCGAGCAGACCTTCGTATTGCTGACGGAAGATGGTGATGAGCGCATCTTCATCGCCATCACCGAATCTTGCAGCAACTGCGGCAGAAAGTGCGGAAAGGTCTGTGGACATCGGCTTTTCTCCTCAACTGCTGGGATGGCAGGTCGCCTCCCGGCGACCTGATAGGACAGAAATGGAAGGTTCCAGTGATGCTGCATCACAAACCGCGTGAAAGCAAACGGGAAAGCCCTGACAGTGGTTCTTGGCGGTTTGCCAGGCCGATTCCGGACGCAACTCTATGCGCCTCCATGAAACGGCGATAATCTTCCATGTCTGTGCACAATCCGGCCAAGACGGGTACGGACCGTCCGCATCTTTCGGAGGAAGATATGGTGGACATGACCGCGCCACGCCTCAGCGCGCTTCTCTCCACGCTCGAACCAGTTGCCGTGCCACGCGGTCCTCTGCTGCTGGCCAGTGACAGCTCACCAGCTTCGGACGCTGCTTTTCCGATGGCCCGTGCACTGGCGGCCCACACCGGTGCTCCTGTGCAGGTGGTTAGTGCACTCAGGCCTAATGTGATGCCTACGTACGTCATTGACGCGAGCCTTGCTGTCAGGGAGCCACCAGTCACTGCAGTGGATAGCGAGAAAAAGGTGGTGGAGCACCAGGTAGCCCGTCCCGGTCCGGCTGATGCGCCGTGGGATGTAACAGTACGGACCGGTGATCCGGTTGAGGAAATCGTAAAGCAGGCCGAAGAGACTGACGCCCGGGTCATTGTCGTGGGTCGGGGAAGACACGACCTCATCGACCGTCTGCTGCGTGGGGAGTCGGTTCTGAGATTGCTGCAATTGGGCAACACCCCGGTTTTTGCTGTGAGCAGTGATCTTGAGGTGCTGCCTGGCCGGGTGGTAATCGGAACAGACTTCAGCGCGTTCAGCATCTATGCGGCGCAGGTGGCGCTGGAGCTCATCGCGCCTGATGCCTATGTGCAGTTCGTACACGTGGCACCAGCGCTGGGTGGTTCTGCACCCATGATGCGGCATTTCGCTGAGGAGTATCGTGCGCAGGCGGCAGCAAGCTTTGCTGAACTCATCGCGCATTTCCGCCGCCCCGGGCTCACCTTTGACTGCAAGCTGCTCGATGGCAACGCATCGTCACGCCTGGTGGAGCACCTGACCGAGGTGAAGGCGGATCTAGTGGTTACCGCCACCCATGGGTATGGCTTTCTCAAGCGTATGGTGCTTGGGAGCGTGACCGCGGAACTGGTGCGCTCGGCCCCCTGTTCTATGCTATGCATTCCGGGGAGCGCCCGGACCCTCGCAACCGCTCGTGCAGAAAGGGCCGCGGTGAATCAGACGACACGCCAACTGTCCGCAGAGCGACTGGATGCTGCATTGGCAGCATTTTCCGGACGTAACATCGGACGCGAATGCACTCTCGAGGTGCAGGGTGCCGACATCGGCGTTCAGCCGATCGGTCACTATCTGCCACTGGCGGAGGTCAGCGTAGATGCCACATCAGGCAGCGTCGTGATGACGTTCGGTCTGGCCGGTACTGAGGGCCCACATCTCTCGCATCGGGTTTCAGCGCCGGTTGCTGTTGAGCTCGTCACCGATCAGGCGGGACGTGATCGGCAGCTGCGCATGATGCACTCCGGCGGGACTACGCAGCTCATCCTCGACTGAGATTCGGCAGTCTCAGGTCTTTGATCGCCCCTTTAGGGCTCTTGCCCGCACGCTGGCCATGATGCGCGCCATGTCCGCCTCGCAGCGCTCTCGCTCGGCCTGGGTCCAGAGATCCTGGTTGGCAGCAATGCGGATCGACGCGAGCATCTCGTCCACCAGTTCACGAAGGCGCGGATTCCTGCGTCGATCGGGATTGTCGTGATCGTACGGCGTCTGGAAAGGGAGTGCGGGCGTCATACACGCAATGTCGGCCTCGGGCGGCCTGTGGACAATACGTGAATCCACACCACTGGAGTTCAACGACCGGCTCTGTCGTAGCCATGAACGGGCAGGTCGATGCGGTGTTCAGGCGCAGCAGCGGTGACAGAAACACTCAATCCTGTCCCCGGAATGGTTTCTTCCTCGCCTCATCATCGTGGAGCATACGCATGGCAGGTGTGTCCAGATCGTCATACTGTCCGCTCCGGGCACTCCAAACGAAGGCCAGCACCGCTCCTGCCACGACGAGGAGAGCCAGTGGCAGTACCACGAAGATGACGCTCACAGGGCCGCCTCGATGCTTTGAGGTGCTGTAGCCACAGTTCGTCCGGCCCTTCTCTCCGTGTGGCGCGCAGAAGTGCGTCCGCCCCACGAGGCCAGCACCACCGTTATCGAGCTCGCGGGCATGAGAACAGCCGCTATCAGTGGCGTAAGCAGGCCTGACATGGCCATTGATGCGCCCACGATGTTGTAGACTAGCGACAGCACGAGGTTGCGATGGATCATTCTGAGTGTCAGCCTGGCGCCATCGATCAGTTCAACCAGGGGTGCAAGACCTGGTTTCGCCAGGTACACGTCGGCCGCAGCCAGGCAGGCCTCGGCGCCACCATGAACACCGATCCCAACGCTCGCCGCAGCGATGGCTGCAGCATCATTGACACCATCGCCGACCATCACCACGGGCCCGTGCGACCTCGCGTGTTCTATGAACACGAGTTTCTCCTCGGGGGACACCTCGCCAATGGCATCGGCGGGTGCAAAGCCAAGCGAGTCGCCCACCGACCGCACGACATCGATCGAGTCGCCGCTCAGCAGTACCGTATGCCATCCACGACTGCGCAGCAGCTCGAGTGAGGCTGCAGCATCGTCACGCACGCGGTCTCCCATCCCGGCAACTGCCACCAACACGCTGTCAACGCTCACATGCACTGGCGTCAGTGTGCGGCGGACATTGGGGTCGGGCGCATCCTGGATCTGGGTGGCTACGAACGCTGTTGATGGTGAGACGAACCTTGGTGAGCCGATTCTTACAAAGTGTCCGGCCACCATACCCTCAATGCCACCACCCACAACATGCCGTACGTCGGTGACTTCCTCCTGTCTCTCCACATTCTCCCAGGCAATGCGGAATCCTGCGGCTATGGGATGTGAAGACCCCGCTTCGAGTGCCAGAACCAGTGGTTTCACCCACTCAGGGCCGATCCATTGCACGAGGGTAGTCCGCCCCTCCGTAATGGTGCCGGTCTTGTCCAGCACCAGTGTGCCGGCAGTTGCCAGCACCTCCAGTGCATCGCCACCCTTAATGAGCATGCCGTTCCCGGCGGCCCGTCCAATTGCAACCGTAATGGCAAGCGGAGTTGCCAGTGCCAGGGCACAGGGACACGTCACGATCAGCAAGGCAATGGCGTCATCCAGTGCATTGGGCGATCCAAGTGCGCTCTTGAGGCCGAAGGCAGCGGCCGCGAGCAGCAGGACAACTGCGGTGAATACACCGGCCATCCGATTCGCCGCCTGAACGATGGGCGCCCGTCGGCGGGCACTCTCCTCGACCTGCTGCAACAGTCTGGCGATACGACTCGATTCGCCCGCCTGCTCAACGCGCACCAGCAGTGGTGCTTCCACGTTGAGAGTACCGGCGAACACTGATTCCCCCTCCACTACCGATGCAGGGCGTGATTCACCGGTCAGAAGTGCAGCGTTCACAGTGGACCTGCCGCGGATGACCACACCGTCGGCCGCGAAGCTGTCTCCGGCACGCACCTCAAGAATCATTCCCGGCAACAGTGCTTCACTGGGGATGTCCCGCACGACATTGTCTTCAACCACACGTGCCGTAACGGGAGCAATCGCGTGAAGCAGCTCCGCCGCATCAGCCGCCATTCGCTGACCACGCTGTTGCAGGAAACGGCCCACCAGCAAGGCGAAGATGAGAAGGGCCAAACCATCGAAATAGACAGGGCCTGTGCCCGTAATGGTGTTGATCGCCCCACGCACCAGCCCTGCAGCGAGCGCGATGGCGATGGGCAGGTCCATGTGGAGCGACCCTGTGCGCACCGATGCCCAGGCTCCCGTGAAGAACAGCCGTCCCGGCCAAATGAAGGCTGGTATGATGAGCAAGAGGCTCACCCATCTGAACAGATGCGCGAAGCCGGCGTCCATGCCGTTGAAATCGCCGGAATAGAGTGCCAGCGCGGTCAGCATGATATTGATTGCGATGGCACCGGCAACGCCGATGCGCACCAGCATTGCCCGATCTTCATGGCGGCGCATATCCGCACGGATTACTCCGCGGAAGGGATGTGGCGGGTATCCCAGCGTATCGAGTGCACGCGCTATGGCAGAAAGTCTCGTGAACTCCGGATCCCACTCCACAACCGCAAGCGATCGACGCACATCCAGTTCGGTACGCACCACACCGGCCTGCAACAGAGGTAGCCGCTCCACGAGCCAGACGCATGAGGCGCAATGCACGCCTTCGAGGTACAGTTCGGTGCGAAGGATGCCACCGGTGTGCTGATGGACATAAAGTCCGGCAAAGGCAGGATGGTCATACTCTTCGTAGCTTCTGCCCGATGAACGTACTGGAGCCCCGCGACGGCCGGAGAAATCGTAATAACCGTCGAGGCCGTATTCATGCAGGAGGGAGAAGGCCATGTCACATCCTGCGCAACAGAACTGTTTCTCTGCGCCCTCCTCAATCAGCCCCGGAGGTACAGGCAGCGAGCAGTGAGCACAGGTCTCTATACCAAGCGCCTGGTCTTCTGCCACATGGAGCACATCAGTGGGCATGCGACTGTTCCGACGCAGGCGGGCCTGAAGTTGCCCGGGTCGCCTCGACTGCCGATACGGATACGTCGCCGTGACGATGAACGCGCAGATGGTTTGCGACCGACCAGAGCCCCATCACGAGCACGACGACCGCGCTTACCATTGGCAGTCGATTTCTGAAAGACCCGAGAACGGTCTGGGCGCCCAATCCGATTGCCAGCAGCGCAGGCACGGTACCCAGCCAGAACACCGCCATCATGGTCATGGCAGAGGGTACGCTGCCGGTACCCCCCGCGGCGGCGACGAAGACGTACAACCATCCGCACGGGAGCAGCGTGGTCAGCAGGCCGGTGAGAAGCGCCCGGACCGGGGTTGGCTGCGAACGAACGGCGAAAAGCACCTGTCCAAGCAGCCGACGCCAGGCTTCCGGGGTACGGGCCGCCGCCCCGAATGATACGCCGCGCTGTACCGCCAGTGTGCTTAGGGCCCACATGATCATGAGCAGACCCGCAGCAATGGTTGCCGCTTGCTGGATTCCGGCCACTGCTCCGATATCAGAGACTTTCGAACCGATCAGGCCGGCGATTGCACCGAGTGTGAGATATGCGAGAAGGCGTCCGACATTATACAAGGCATGTGAATGCAGCACTTCGGCCGTGGATCGGTCCGCCGCTCTGCCTGCACCGCCTGTGGGTTCACTTCCGGTATAGAAACAGACAAAACCGCCACACATGGCTGCACAGTGCACACTGCCCACCAGGCTCGCTGCAAGCACACCAGCCGCCGTGCCGATCACGGTATTGTGCCGCTTCCCGGGGCCATCAGGTTCTTGTGGTTGCCCGCTACCCGCACCGCCTGCACGCGAGTGCTGACAGTGAAGCGATCGAAGGTCGACGAGCTCGGCCGCGAGGCATCCACACGAACCTCCCACTCACCCGGCGTGACAATGGGCAGTAAAGCATCATAGGTGCCCGGCGTGTTCTCCCCGAGGACAGCCGTCAAGGTGTCGTTGGCACGCGCATTGAATCGGGCCATAACCGAAACGGAAGCTCCCGTCAGTGGCTCGGCGTCGCGGTCGGTCAGACGGATGGTCAGGTGCGTGGGATGTCCATTGACGATCGGATCCATCGCTGTCTCTGCACGCCATCCCAGTTCGAGATTGCGTCGCTGCTGCGCCATTGTGGAGTCAAATGCAACGGCCTTCGCATAGTAGTCGGGCTCCACCGAAAATGACGGATCGTTGCTGGCAACGCGCATGACAGCGACGTTGCCGATGACCGTGATTCCAAGAATTGCAACAATTCCTACGGGCCAGCCCATCCCGGTTTTCATCTTGATGCTCCGTTGGCCGGAGCGGAGGGGCCAAGCAGTCTGTATCTCACGGTTTCCCCATATCCCCGGGGATCGCTCACGACGAGTCTCACCCAGCGCTCTCCGTTGGTGAAGGCTCGTGCAGGCAGCAGTATGAATATGCTGGTCGTACGGGTTGCGCCGGCGGCCACTTCCAGCGGGTTCTCCGGTGCCACCACCGTTATCTCCTCCGGGCGTACCCCTATGTCGTCGAGATCCTCCACCGAGATCGCATATGGCATCGCATCGCTGCGCCGATTGGTGAGCTTGATGCGGATCTGGTTTGATATCCTGCCGTCGCTCTCTGTGGCGAAGGGACCATTGAGGCCACGCAACACGGTAAGATCGGCAGGCTCCTTGAGGAGCAGCGCCAACGAGAGCCCACCCACCAGCACTGCGAGAATGACCGGATAGAGCACTGTACGCAGGCGCAGCAACTGCCTGGGCTGGCCCGCGATCTCGTCCTGCGAGGAGTAACGGATGAGGCCCGTGGGCTTGCCGATCCTGATCATGATATCGTCGCATGCATCGATGCACTGTGTACAGTGCACGCACTCCATCTGCAGTCCGTTGCGGATGTCTATACCGGTGGGGCAGGTCTGTACGCATGCACCGCAGTCGATGCAGTCTCCGGCATCGGGCTCACGATCCTTCGTAGCGCGCGCGCGGGGTTCGCCACGCAGATAATCGTAGGCCACTATCGTTGACTGCCTGTCGATGAGCGCGGCCTGCCAGCGTCCGTACGGACAGACGATCAGGCACGTCTGCTCGCGGAAGTACGTGAAGTTGAACCAGACGATACCGGTGAACGCAGCGACGAATATGAAAGCCGTCGGATGCTCGGCGGGCGAGCCCAGCACCCACTGGTAGAGCTGGTCGGTACCCACGAAGAACGCCAGAAACGTGTGGGAAACGAACAGCGACAGGAGAAAATAGACGAAGTACTTCGCGAGGCGGCGCGGCGTGAACCATGCCCCTTTCCTGTCGAGGTTGCGCGAGCCGGTGTAGCCTCCATCAAACCAGCGCTCAATGGGACGGAAGAGGAACTCGAGATAGACGGTCTGAGGGCAGGCCCACCCACACCACGCACGACCCCACAGTGCAGTGACCAGGAAGATCCCGACGACGACAGTCCCCAGCGTGAACATGAAGAGCAGCGTATCGGTCGGGAGGAATGTATAGCCCATCAGTGTGAATTCCCGGCGCGGCAGGTCCATGAGAAAAACCGGCTTGCCGAAGATTCTCAGGTGTGGCGTCAGGAAGAACACCGCCATCAGGACATATGCGACTACCCGCCGGCGACGCCACCAGGGTCCATAGGCCGGCTTTGGACGGATCCAGCGTCGGCTGCCATCCTGATTGAGGGTGGGAAGGACGCGTCCGCCTGCCGCCTTGGGTGCAGCCTGTCCGCTCACGGAGTGACCAGCTCTCCCTGCGGCGCTTTCGGGTCTGACGGATTGGATCCGTGCAGCGAAGCTACATATGCAACCACCGTAGTCAGCTGCTCAGGCTTGAGCGACTTACCCCAGGGCGGCATGCCCTTGGCGAGAACGCCATCGACCACTGTCCTGTAGATATCGGTGATCTGTGCGCCGTGAAGCCAGTAGTCATCGGTGAGATTGGGGCCGATCAACCCACCTCCGTCCTGTCTGTGACACGAAGCGCAGTATGAGTCATACGCGGTCTTGCCGACAGCCAGCGCTTTCTGATCACTGACGAGCGCTACAAGCGCCGACTCGGAAACATCGTCACTGCTGGGCGCTGGGTGCGCTGCAGTGAAAGCCTTCATGTCCGCCTCGTAGCTTGCTATCCAGCCTTTGCCTGCTCCGAACGGACCGATATTGAGGGCGTAGATGGCCGAGAATACGATTGCCAGCCAGAACGTTGTCAACCACCAGCGCGGCATGGGGTTGTCATACTCCTCGATTCCGTCATAACTGTGATCGAGGACGCGATCCGAATTATGGATCGCGGGATCCGGTGTGGTGTCCCGTCTGGGTGATTGAGCCATCGTTCAACACTCCTTCGGGCGGGAATACCGCGTGATGGTGTCATCGTCAAGCGGCAGGCGTGCCGCAGCGTCCAGCTCGCGACGTCTGGAAGGGAGCCATGTGTGGACGGCCACCGCGATGAACACGGCCATGAACAGGACCAGCGCAACTTCGGAATAGAACGACAGACCGGAGTTGGCCATGATGTCGGAGAGTTTC
>CAYSKN010000109.1:0-10380 GCA_964431565.1 uncultured Gemmatimonas sp. | reverse complement strand
CCCTGCCAAGGTAGTTGCGCATTCCAGCCACCTCTGCCTCGTTGGGCACCCAGTAGCCGGCTTCAGCCATATAGGCGATGGGGTACTTGCCAAGCTCCGGGTCATCAAGCGTGAAGATATTGCTCTGCGCCGTGTGAGTCATGATAGACGTGATCTCACTGACGATCTTCGTGAAATGCCGCTCGCCGCGAGGATAATCGTGACTCCACGGCAGATCCCACCCTCGGAATCCTCCATCATTGGCCATCGAGTAGCGGATCCGCGCGAAGGTGAGGCGCCCGTCGTAAGGCACATTCGGTGCGAACTCCTGTGCCGACGCCCCGCCCCGCCCACCACGCCCCCCGCCTCTGCGCTGGGCTTCGAGGACGCCGGGCAGCAGCGTCACAACCACTCCCAATGCAGCCAGCATGGCCCCATTCACCAACTGTCGACGGCTATTTGCGGGACAGATGATCATCGTGCACTCCCATCGCGGCGCTGCCGCAGTTCGAGCAACAGAGTCTGTGCCTTCTCAAAACCCGGTGCCTCTTCCAGCACCTGAAGCAGTTCACGCCTCGCCTCGACAACGTTCCCGGCAGCTGCCAACGCACGCGCAAGCTCATAGCGCGCATCAAGCATGTCTGCAGGCCTGTTGGCAACCACGGCGCGACGCTCGCGAACAGCCAGCGACAGCTCACCAGCTGCTGTGGCCGTCTCCGCAAAACGCGCATGCTGGCCCACATCGTACGGCCAGATCCACACCAGGCGCTCATGGGCTGCAATAGCGCCGAGCAGGTCACCAATGCGTTCTCTGATGTCAGCCTCCATGAGGTTGGCTTCCCAGGAGGTCTCGCTGCGGCCGGTCACTTCCGCGAGCATGGTGAGCGCATTGGCTGTATCGCCTCTTTCAAGCGCCAGCTTCGAGAGAAACCACGACGGAGAGTCAGGGCCTGAATACGACGGAAACATGACACGCGCGCGCTCAAAGAGCCTTCGTGCCGAATCCGGCTTGCCTGAAACCAGCGATACGGCTCTTCGCATGACAGTCATGAACTCCCCGCCGGTCGTGTCACGTGCCCGTGAGCCGCTCAGCGAAGCCAGTTCGACAGAAAAGCGTGACTGCAGCCACATGTCGAACTCCCCGTCCGCCTGCTGGGGCGACATCCTGAGGACCGACTGGAAGACGGCAGGGGTGTCCTGACCGCTCGCGTAGCCCTTGAGCAGCGCCCGCAACGCATTCATGCCCCGGGTCGATTCAACCCACTCGCAGAAGAGCGATGACTGGTAGTAGGTGAAGGATGTCTCTTCGGGATAGCGCGGTCGAAGGAATCCATCGTTCAACTGGCTCACCTGCCGCACCACGCCGCGCCGGTATGCCATTATCCATGGCATTGTCGTTTGCGCTCCCCAGCCGGCACCGGCCCGGCGCTCCTCGAGTACGGACAGGCCTTCGGAGAGCCAGCGTGGCACACGATGCCCAGACATTCCAAGTGTGAACGCATGGGCAAGCTCGTGCCATGCGGTACTCCCCCAGTTGAACGTGCCACGATCGCGCGCATTGGGCGCATCCATTGCCAAGAGGCTGCCGAAGCTCACGCCAAGTGCACCAAGTCCGTTGAGTCCTACAGTACGAACGGAGAAGTCCGCATGCTGTCGATAGAACTCGACGCGAACCGGCGTCGGCGGAGTGTAGCCATAGCGGATCGAGAGAGAGTCGAACGCGCGATCCAATAGCGGCATGATGTACAATGCGAGCAGGTCGGCTTCCTCGGCCGGTGCAACCACCTCAAACCTCCCCTGCCTGATGGTGCGGAATGTCCGCATCTTGTCGAGCAGGTCGAGTGTGTTCTTGTGCCACAAATTGAATGGATCAAGGGCAAACGCCTGCTCCACCGCGGCCCTTCCAGCGTCCATCATGCCGATACGGAGCTGCGTGGTACCGAGCAGCCCGTAGGCGGCCACGGACAGCGAGTCTTCATCTACAGCCCGCTGTGCCAGTTGTACCGCCTCCGCGTAACGCCTCTGCCTCACTGCTGCTTCGGCAAGCGTAAGATGGAACTCCGAGGGTGAAGGCTGAAGCGCCGTGGCTGCACTGAGCGCCCTGCGATAGGTCGCGGAGTCCCCAACTATCCATGCCACAGACCCGAGTACGCCCCAGCCGGTTGCGTCGGTGCTGTCAGCAGCTGCCGCACGCTCGGCATAGCTTCGTGCGGAATCGAACGCCTCCGCATCGAGGTGTAACCTGGCAATGTATGCAAGAGCCTCCGCATTCTGCGGATCGGCTCTCAGGCTCTTCTGTGCAGTGGCCATTGGCGAGCCCTTTCCTTCGAATTCCTCCACACGCGCCAGGCCGAGCAGGGCAACAGGATCGGACGGCGCACGCTTCAGAACAAGTTCATACGACCCACGTGCGTCAGGTGCATTGTACTTGTCGAGAAACAACGCGCCGGTACGGCGAAGTGCTTCCAGATTGCCAGAGTCTGCAGCAACTGCGCTGTCGAATGCGCCCAGCGCGGCCCGCACCGCTCCCGGATCACCGACACCAAGCAGCACATATGCCCGACCGGCCGAAGTGTGTTCGGAGCTGTTGTGTGCACCATTCTGTTCGTAGGAGGATACGATGCGCGAGGCGAGTGCCGTGGCCTCCGCACGGTCCCCTCTCCTTAGCGCTGCCTCAGCGGTAGCCACTTCGCCCCTCCAGCGGTCGGGCTCCGAACGTGGCTGAGACCGGTCCTGCGCACATGCTGTCGATGCGACGGTCAGTAGAACGACAAGCAGTGCGGCGGTGCGTTTCCAGCTTGTACGGGAAAGGGCAGCAGATACCCGGAACGCAGCCACGGATGCCCGAACGATGTTCATCGCCGCAGCCCCTCGGCCGCCTTGATGGCCCGCGTCTTTTCGGCGATGGCAAGCAGAAGCCTCTCAAGTTCAGCATCGTAAACGTCGGCATTCATCGTCGCCTTGCGTTCGCGCAGTTCGGCCACCTGAGCCTCCAGTGCCTGGCGTTCGGCAATGAGCGTTGCGATACGGGGATCGGCAGACGAGGTGCCGCCACCCAGAGTGATGCGGCCGGCTGCCATCGAGTCACTGATTACCGCGTGCTCTGTGAGCAGGCGGTTGGTGCGTTCATAAGACCTGGCCACCTCGGTTCTGGCGTAACGGAATGCTTCCAATACTGTCAGTCGGCCGTCCTTGTTTGCGTCAGCCTCGTCGCTGTTCAACGCCCTGGCAAAAACTCCGAGAAACTCGGACTCGTTCTTCTCCAGTGCCGTGCGCGTTGCCGTGATAATGACACGCCCGGATCTGGCCAGAACCGGTACAAAGTCACCGCTTCCCGTGGCGGCGTTCACGAACACTAGCTGCTGTTGAGTGAACGGCGCGAGCCACGCCGAGTACTCGGCGGCCGTGACGTCCGGCCCCGGAATATTGATCTTCGATCCAGGTCCCTCACCACTGCCATGCCCCAGCAGCAGCACCAGCAACACATCGCCGGGCCGCACCCGTCGCGAAAGCCCCAGCAACGCGGCTGCAATATTCTCGCGAGTAGAGCGTGCGCTCGAAGTCGCTGAGGGCAGCGAATCTTCTGTCAGCACGATGAGACTCGAGTCACCTACTGACCACCGCTCGCGGGCTGCGGTTCGCACTGCTGTGATGGCTGTCCCGAACGACTTCCTGAAACCGGGCGCGCCGGAGAGGCCTGCAATCACCAGCACATGAGTGCGTTGCGCACCGGCAGATGAGACCGGAGCCAGAAGCACGGCCATACCGACAACAGCAGTCGCGAGTCTACACTTGCGGAGGGATTTCCATTGGCGTATCCGAATCGGCGAGCAGGACATTGCCATCATGCGAGCCCTTTCCGACGCCTGTAGCTCCACTCGGCGCCGAGCAGCAGAGCAAGCAGCAGGAACACGGCCGGCATGTCCCACAAGTCCTTGGCTTCGCGTACCGCAACACCCGCTTCCGTGTAGAGGGCGTCGTCTGCGAGCCTCGCTGCGTCGGCAAGCGGGTAATAACTGCCACCGGTTTCTTCGGCGATACGGCGGAGCAACGACGAGCGCAGCTCAGCCTGGGCGACATCGGCTCCGCGGTCGTCCACGAGAAGCGTTGTCTGGAAGGATTGTACCGAATCCCGAGTCGCGCCCGGACGCACTGCTGTTGACTCGACGGTGTAGCGTCCCGTGTCTGTGGGCGTGAAGCGTGCGGCATAACTTCCGTCGTCACGCAGTGACCATTCAAGAGGGACCACCTGCCTCATCCCATCGGGTCCTGTGATGGTTGCAGTGACGCTGGCGTCGTTCACGTCCGCGTAGAGCGGCGAATTGACCTGCGCGCGAAGCTGTACAGGCTCGCCCGGTGCCACGCGGGTAGGAGAGGCGATCAGCTCGAATGGAGCGGGCGCATCCTCCACGAGCCAGCGCACCATCTGGCGCCAGAACGTCTGATGAGTTTCATCGGAAACGGGCAATGACGCATCCATTCGCCAGAGCCACGAATCCTGTACTCCCAGCACGGCACTCATGCCACGACCATATCGCTGATAGGTCAGGATGGGCAGGTCACTACGCCCGTCCTCGGTCCGACCGGACAGCAATTGTGTGGCACCGGCCCTGAGTGCGCCCAGGCGATTTACCATGGTGAGCGGCGGCAGCGAGTCCCACTTGGCCCGCGAGGCGGCCAATGATGGTCCGAGCTGAAGTGAGGGATGCGTTTCTCCAACACGAGTGGGACGGATAGTCACGGGTGTGGCAGGTCCGTCCACATTCACCTCGCCACGGGAAAGGGTGATCGGGAGTACGTCCGCTACCGGTGTGCCTGCGAAACCACCCTCGGAGAGTGATGCTCGGCCGCCCAGCACGAGGAGGCCCCCCCCCCGCACGCTCACGAAGTCAGCAATCATGCGAAGCTGTTCGGGCGTGAAGAACGATGCCTCGATACTGCCCAGGATGAGCGCGCGATACCTGAACAGCTCCTCGCGATCGTTTGGAAAACCTCCAAGCAGTTCCAGGCTGTCGCGCACACCGAGGCGAAGATACTTTCGTTCTGCGCTCCGAATGAGCCCGACCACTTCGAGAGCACTGTCGCTGGCAACCGCACGACGCAGGAAGGCGAACTCGGGTCGGGGCTCTCCTTCCAGGTAAAGAACACGGTCAGGGCCCGCACGCACCAGCATGCTGGTCTGCCATTCGTTGTTCTCTGTTACGATCTCCGAAGGTAGCGGGCGGGCACGCACCGCGAGACGATGTACACCGGGTTCGAGGGGAGGCACACGCACCTGCAAGGTGGCGAGATCGCCGCGACCGCCGGTGGGAGGGCGGACCGATTCGGTGGCAACCACGCGACCGTCAGCTTCGACCGTGACTGTGACCGGATCGCTGCCCGCTCCACGGATGCGTACATCGATTTCCACTACACTGCTGGCACCGGCGAGGGTACGGTGCGGTGCCTCGACACGCTCAATGGCAATATCACGTTCAAAACGCTCCCTGCCCACGCCAACTGTGTACACCGGTACGCGACGGGCACGGAGTGCAAGCAGCACGTCGTCCAGTGAACCGTCGCCGTTGTCGGCTCCGTCGGACACGAGTACGACGCCAGCCAGAGGCATTCCGCTCAAGTCCTCGCGCACATCGTCGAGTGCCTGTGCGAGATCGGAGCGCGTTCCACCGGCCAGCACTTCCCGGCTACCGCGTACGGGAGCGGCAGCACCGGAAAAGCGGAACTGGCGCAGAGCGAACTTCTCTCCCAGGCCACGAATGAGTGAACCGCTGTCGGAAAACGCTCCCTGCATGGCATCCAGCCGTTTGACGCTGCCGGCAGTCGGGCCCATGTCTGCGTCACCGATACGCATGCTGCGCGAGTCATCATACAGTATGGCCAGCACGTTGCGCTGAGGCACTGCGGATGCGATGACCATTCCGGGCCGCATGAGACAGGCGATAACGAGAAGTATCGTTGCTATACGCAGGGACGCGAGAATTGCGCGATCCCGAATCCCCAGGGTGCGGAGCGAAGCATGGGTGACCACCACCAGGGCGACTACCAGGGTTGCACCAACGAGCAGCACGACCACCGGCAGGACCGGCGCAATGACAAAATCACCGCGTGCGAACGCCCGCGGCGGGTACTTGAAGAGGAACGTGCTGACAGCGTCGATCCAGGAGTCCACGGAGGTGGCCAGCAATCCCGAAGAGAGGGAAATGAAGAGGCGACCGGGTGGACCGATCGCAGATCATGCAGCATCGAGTGTTCGGACCTTCAGCGCCCAATACTCTGCACGACACATAACAGGAGTATTGCAGGGGGCTGTCTGCACCGCTGTGTTTCTGTGCTGGTCGCCCGCACCCCTTCATACAGTGTAACCACAGGACGCAGACATCCAGTACAGACGCAACGAAGGGCACGGATGTTAGTGTCGGGTCGCTCCCTTAACGCCAGATCGGTCACTTCGTCCAATTGCTTCAGTAGGGCGCCTCGGCGGCGAATGTCGCCGGCTCCGGGCGACCGTGCACCCTAGATATACGAGGGCAACATGCGCCACTCACACACATTACTTGCCATCGCTGCGGCCGTTGTCGGTGTGTCGCTCGCCGACGTTGCCACGGCACAGGTACAACCTCGTGCGCAGTCTCGGCCCCTGCGTGCGCCCCAGGCAGGGCGACAGGACAGCGCCAGAGCAGCCAACCTTGCCCTGAGGCGTGCGATGGTCGACAGTGCACGGGTAACAGGCGTGGGGCCCGCAGCAGGGATTCTTCGCCTTCGTGGTTATCTGTCATTGAGCGACGACCAGGTGAAACGTCTCGAAGGACTCAACCAGGCGAGTGTGCCAGGTGTGGATGTCGCCGAAATGCTGCGCGCGCGTGCGGACCTGCTCGAAGCCAACAAGGGTGATGGCAATCTCAACGCAGCCCGGGCCGCAATGGATCGTATGAACAAGCTGCGTACTGACCGTGCCGTGGCACAGCTCAAGCTGCGACAGGATGCTCGCGCGGTGTTGACGGCAGAGCAGAAGGCCAGGCTGGACAACCTCGGTGCGAGGCAGCGTGGTATGGTGGCCGGCCGCGGGCAGGGTGCCGCTTGGGGCCGGGGGAACGCAATGCCCGGGGGCATGCGTGGCGGACAGCGCCCCGGGTCGAGGTAGCTTGCGAAGCTTTTCGGTGGACAGATGCTTGGCAATACCGAACCAGGGGCGGGGGGCTACGCTGATCCGGAGTAGGCATGATGGAGGCCGCGCGTGCGGTGCGGAACCGATCAGGCGGAACTGATACCGGCCGTTCCGGAAGTTCAGCGCTGATGTGGCTCGCCGTCGGTCACGATTACCTGGGCGGCACCTGACGGAAGGTGTGGTACCTGCTGTACGTCACATGGCATCACGGACAGCAGCCATGTGGGGGACAGGGGATGGGGGGACAGAGATCGGGGAAACATCAGCCGGGGACGTATGCGTCACCGGCTGATGTCTTTGAGGGAGCGTTGCTGTACTCAGGCTTCGTCGGCCGAGGGACCGTAGAGACCAGGAACCGGAATCCCGGCAAGCCGGAAGTAGATCGTGAGCTGAGCACGATGGTGGACCATGTGGTTCAGGATCATGGATCGAAGCACCGCAATTCGCGGCATCTGCATGACTGTCCGATCGCCGGCTGTTGCTGTCCAGACGGTCAACAGGTCGGAGTCGGTGGCTGTTTCCAGATGGGCCTTGAAGGCTGCGGCGTGCTTGTCCCAGCGCCCCAACAATCCAGCCGTGTCGGTGACCGCCGTCTCCGGTCGACGCTGTGCCGCGAAATCGAAGGCAGGAGTGGTCAGGACGCTTGTTCCCAGTGCTGGAAGATCCGTCAGATGAAGGGCGAGCTTGCCCAGTGGCCAGCTCTTGTCGTGGAGTTTGAAGTCGAACCGGTCAAACGGAACCCGCTCAAGCATGCGGCGGGTATTGGCGAATTCGTGGTCGAGGTCCGAGAGGGCCTTGCTCACCGAAGAGGACATTGTTGTCTCGAGAGAGGTGTGGGTGAGGGCTGAGGGTGATGAGAAACGGCACGCCAGCGCCTCAGCTCATCGGGCGTGTCAAGAATGAACCTACCGCCTGGGAACACGGCGGTGGTATCGTTACCAAAGTGCCATCTGGCGGCCAGTGAGAGCCCTGCGTGCTGAATAGTTGGGAATGTGAGAACATCTGGAAAATCTGCAAGCTCATCTCTGGCATCGTTTGGTGAGTCGACAATGTCGTTGTACTGCACTGATACGACGCCCGCAGAGGTAGCCTGGTGTGACCTGTATCCATCTGAGTGAGGTGGGTGACGGCGTGGGCATGCCGCCAATGCCAGCCCAGGGGAGTCGTTCAGACACACATCCTGCGCCTCGCCTGGAACAGGGGACGAACCGCGTGGTGGACCGCCGTTTCCCCATCCGCAGCTGGCACTGGCTCCTGACCGAGCTATTCACAACACCGTGCTTGAGATTCTATCGGTCAATTGGGTGGAGCTGCACCATAGCTGCCTACCGGGCGGCGACAGGCATGTCTGTACAGCATGTCGAAACGAAGTACGGTGCTCACGATTGAATATGGCAAACCCCCGGAAATACAACGGATCAGTGAACTTCGCGTATGACTGCGGGGTTAGATTCACCCGGCTTTGCGTATGTGGATCCTGCCCGCTTCGCTGGTCGCCGGTAACTGGCTGACCGCTCTTTCAGATGGTTTGTGGACCTATGTGCTTCTCGGGGCCAGTGTCATTGTCACCGAGGAGCTTGGCCCGATTTTCGGTGGCATCGCAGCCCATGAGGGTGAACTGCGTCTGGTGCGTGTGATCGCGGCGGTCACTCTTGGAGGGTGGACTGCCACGAGCCTGTTGTTTCTGCTCGGGCGCTGGAAGTGGGAAGCCATCCGAAGGCGGTTCCCGAAGGCACGAAGTACCGGCACGGTTGCACTTCGCGTAGTGAGAAACAACCCGCTCAAGGCCTCCTTCTTCGTACGTTTCGCCTTTGGCCTGCGGCTTGTGCTTCCAATGGCATGCGGGGCGGCGGGTGTACCATTCCTCACATATCTCGCGGTCTCGCTGGCGGGCTCACTGGTGTGGACGGCGCTGTTTGCCGGACTGGGTTATGCGGTAGGTGAAGCAGCCGTGCAGGCCGTGGGTCACATCGGCAGAGCGGGCGAGCTGGCAGGTGCGCTGTTGCTGACGGTGCTGATACTGGCATTGGTGCACTGGGAGCGACGTCGACGCGAACGAAAGAATGCACGCCGTGATGGTGTGCGTGCCGGAGCGGATGGCACCGCAGCGTATCGTACCGGCACCTCGGGAGATAGGCTTGATTACGAGGGTTCGGGGAGGTAGCTGGGCTGCTGCTGTCCCATCTTGAATCCAGCGGAGTTTGCCTGGCATGTACCCACCGTCGTGAGAGGCCGACAATCGTCATGAACCTTGCCTCCCACGGACTGGATGTCTGAGCGACTCAGTCGCGATTCATCGGATGCGATCGCGTACAGCAGCGCTGAATGTTGGACATTCGGGGCTTCGGCCGGTTAATGACGGACGCAGTATTGTGCACCGCAGCTATCCATGAGCAGCCCGATGCGACAGGCACGCGCGAGTCGTGTGCCGGCGCAATGCCGGCCGTTACACAGTCCTGGCATCCGGCACCCGCAAGGCAGCGCGTTGCAATATCGGCATAACGAGGATTGATCTCGAGACCGGATATCTGGCAGCCCGAAGTCGGGCCGCGCGCCAGCCAGTTGGTGCTATATACTCATTTTTCTTATTTCTTCGGCACCAGTCTGAACAGTCCACCCTTGGCACTGTCCTCAATGAGCCAGACGTTGCCATCTGCGGCCACTGCCACATCCCGCATTCGATGGCCAACCGACCAGCGCGCGGCAGGAGTCGGATTACCGCTCCTGTCGAAGGTGATGAGCGAGAGTGACTCGGAGCCCAGGCCGCTTATGAGCATTGCGCCCTTCCACTGAGGGAATACCGGACCGTCGTAGAATGCCATGTTGCCAGGAGCAATGACCGGGGTCCAGTAGATCGACGGCCGGGCAAGATCGGGGCGGGTGTCTGGCGAAGGGATCGGCGTCTGATCGTAGTTGGTGGAGTAGGAAGCCAGTGGCCAGCCGTAATTCCTGCCCGGCTCGATCAGATTGAGTTCATCACCTCCGAGGGGTCCGTGTTCGAGCTCCCAGAGGCGACCGTCAGGTCCGAATGTCAGCCCGTACGGGGTGCGGTGCCCCATGGTCCAGGTCTCGGAGGGGGTGAGGTTGGGACCGGGGAACGTATACGTAAAGACCGGCTGGGCAGTCTTGGCGAGCTCGGTATTCCTTGGAGGACGAATGATGGGAAGACTGGACGCTCCTGTCTTGCCGCTGTGCGGATTGCCCGGTGCGGGTTTGCCATCGAGCGTTAGCCGGAG
>CAYSKN010000108.1:0-10506 GCA_964431565.1 uncultured Gemmatimonas sp. | reverse complement strand
CGAGACAGCTACACACTCACGGCCCAGGGGAGCTCGCCCGGAACACCGGCATACTTGTCGCCGGAACAGGCACGTGGCGATATCGAAATTGATCACCGGAGTGATCTTTACTCATTCGGTCTCGTAGCATATGAGGTACTCACGGGCCTGCCTCCCTTCCCGAGTCACCCGTCGGAGGTTCCGGGCAAGAGCCGGATGGAGTTGGACACCAAGAATTCACCCAAGGCTCTTCGGAACGATTGTCCTCAGGCACTGAGTGATCTGATAGTCAGACTCCTGAGCCCATCCCCATCGGACCGCCCGCAATCAGCCAAAGATGCAATTCAGCTTCTCGACCGGATCGCGGCCTCTGAGAACAACGGTCCGGGAAACGATCCCGGATCATCGCGTCTCTTCAAACCCTTTTCCCTGCGATCTCGTATCAGCGCAGCATTCGGCATACTTCTGACCATTCTGGTTGGTGGAAGCCTGCTCTGGCCAGTTGACCGGCGCAGCAATGGCAACAGTTCCCCCCAAACAAGCCCGCAGGAGATACATCGGATTGCGGTGCTGCCTTTTCACGAGGCCGACAGCACCTCGTCCGATTCCTACTTCAGCGATGGGTTGATTGATGAGCTGATACACGCTCTCACCCAGCAGAGGCACCTTCTCGTTACGGGCCGGAACTCGAGCTTCTCGTTCCGCAATCGTGATCTTCCGCTGCAGGAGATCGGCCGCATTCTTCAGGTTGATGCACTGGTAACAGCATCCGTCCGTCGCTTGGGCTCCGAGCTCCGCGTGACAGCTCAGATAGTGAGAGTTGCTGACGGATCCATACTGTGGGACCGGATTCTGAAGAGTGCGACCGGCGATGTTTTCGCAGTACAGGACAGCCTGGTAGGGGCAATCGCAAGCGTCCTCTCACCTCGGCCACTACTGCAGGCAGCTGCCCTTGCGAGCAGATCTCGCGGCACGTTCAGCCCTGAGGCATACGACCTTTATCTGAGCGGTCGGTATTACTTCATGCTGCGAGGCCGCGACAACCTTTACCTGGCCATCAACTATTTCCGGCAGGCAATAGCACTTGACCCAGCATTCGCACGTGCTTATGCCGGACTGGCACTCACGTACACCGTGTTGCCAGTGTACACGGGCAATACGTCGGACAGTGTCATGCACGCGATACTGGACAATGCTGCCCGTGCAATCGGCCTCGATTCGACCTTGTCCGATGCCTGGTTAGCCATGGGATCGGCGTCCGATCTGCAGCTCCACATGCAGGATGCTCTGAGCCATCTTAGGGCAGCTGTCATCCTCGACCCCTCGTCTTCCATCGCTCATCACTGGTACGGTGTGGAGTTGCTCACACTCGGACTTGCCGATGATGCGCTCACTGAGCTGAGCCGTGCGATCCAGCTTGATCCACTTCTCGTTTCGGCAGCCAGTGGCATGGCTGCTTCGCATGTCTTTGCCAGACACTTTGCTGAGGGATTGACGGCGGCCCATCACGCGGTCACGCTCGATTCCGTCAATCCGATGGCGTTGATCACCCTCGCTCAGGCCCAGAGTTTCACCGATCATCCCGACGATGCGATCCGGACGCTGACACGAGCACATGCACGGGATCCGGGCGATACCCGATTCCTGGAGGGGTTGGTATTTGCCTACGCCAAAGCCGGCAGGTGGGAGGATGCTGCACAGGTGCGCGCTGAATTGCGACGCGCGCCCGAGCTGGTATACGGAACAGAGGTGGCGTTCGCCGATCTTGTTTTCGGTGATCCAACAGCACTTGCAACCCTTCTGACGGAGCCGAAGGTACAGCTCAAGTACATCATGGCAGGAGGGCTGTTCGGATGCAACCCATATTTCGATCCACTCTGGGCGATACCAGAGTTCGTCGAGGCGATGAAGGGTCTCGGTGTCCGGCGGTGCGCACTGGCCGCACCATGGCGACTGCCACCCCTGGCCACCCCGTGATCTCTCATCACCACTCGCCTTGCCGGCAGCCGCGGCCTATACTGAGGGCGCTCCGATAGGATTTTCCGTGCCGGGGCTCTGCATACCTTGAACGCACCAACCCATCCGGGATCCCATCTGTTGAAGGCGCTCCAGCCGATTCGCACAGCAGAAGACTCATGGCAGCAGTGACAGCGTCGCGTCAGGAAATCGGGGCGCGCTGTTGTTGCACCATTCTGCTGCCACGACCTGCCGGATCTGGTGATCTGCCCGAACACCTTGGCTGCGAAAGCAGCCAGAAGCGGTGATCTGAGCGTGGCTTCAGGGCTCGCCGCACTGCTCGACGACGTCGCTGCAATTGCCCGTATGGCCGCTGCATCGCTCGACGATGTCACGGCAGCGGCCAGTAAGGCCGGCTCCAAAGCCGTGGGTGTTGTGGTCGATGATACCGCCGTAACGCCGGGCTACGCCATTGGTTTCACCCCCGAACGTGAACTGCCTGTCGTCCGGAAAATCGCCCTTGGTTCGCTGCGCAACAAGTTTCTGTTCCTGCTGCCGGGCGCGCTGTTGTTGAGTGCCTTCGCGCCATGGGCTGTAACGCCCATCCTTATGCTTGGAGGCGCCTACCTGTGCTTTGAGGCTACAGAGAAAATAATTGAAGCTGCGACAGGTCACTCCCATGCCACACCCGACACTCCCAGGCTTGCTCAGAGCTTCACACAACTTGAGGCAGAGAAAGTGTCAGGAGCCATTCGCACCGATCTCATTCTATCCGGTGAAATCATGGCTATCGCACTGGCCAGCGTAGCCGACCGCCCGCTGGCCATTCAGGCTGGCGCCCTCGCCCTTGTAAGCCTCGGTATCACAATGGCTGTCTATGGTGTGGTTGCATTGATTGTAAAGATGGATGACATCGGAGTGCATCTGGCGCTGAACACGTCGAATCCTGCAAGCGGGTTTGGCCGCGGGCTGGTCAAGGCAATGCCGCCTCTGCTGAAGGTATTGAATGCCGTGGGTACCGCAGCCATGCTGTGGGTAGGCAGCGGCATTCTCGTACACGGCCTCGACCACTTCGGATTCAAGAGCGTACCGAACGCCATCGAGCATGTCTCACACCTTGCAGCGGTCATTCCCGGCGCTGAGTGGCCGACGTTCGCACTCGCCTCAGCGATGCTGGGAATGGTCGTCGGTGGTGTAATCATGACCGCTCGGCATCTGGTGCGAAGACAGCAGGAACAACAGCCCGCCGTTTGAGTGCGGCCCCGGCAACTGCAATCACTGGCCAGGCAGGGCCTGCCGATGCGCTCAAGCCATAAGCCGCAACTGAGGATGAGCCGCCCGGGGCAAGGTTGTTGTTGTCAGCGCCAGCCCGGTCGGAGCTGCATTTGACACATCAAAGCGTGCGCTCCACGACCACGGCTGTGCCGCTTGCGGAAACCATCAGCATTCCGTTCCCCTGCCCCAGAACTTCGTAATCCAGGTCTACACCTATGACGGCATTGGCGCCGAGCTCGCGGGCGCGATCCTCCAGTTCCTTGAGTGCAATATCCCGTGCGTGCTGCAGTTCCCTTTCATAGGTGGCAGAGCGACCTCCCACCAGATCCCTTATGCCTGCGAACAGGTCCTTGAAGAGATTCGCACCCAGAATAGCTTCGCCGGCAACCACTCCGCAATACTTCGTTACCTTGTGTCCTTCTACGGTAGGTGTTGTGGAAATGATCATACAATTACCTCCCACTAGGTGTGATGTGTGCCGACCGAATTCAGCCACCGCCGCCTGTACAGCGCGATGACGGTCGGCCCGAAAACTTCCTGCTACGCAGTATGCGTTCGATAACGAACTGCTGCTTCAACAACACACCTGCGGCGACCGGCGTCACAGGCACGGCATGAACACTGCCTCATGGGCGCCGGAGCTCTTCATGCAGCGCGCAGTCGAGGATGGGCCATGGACGATCCTCTCGAGGGATGATGTAACCGATCTGCACCACCTCCAGGGCCAGATGTTCGCCACGCGGTATGCAGAGCACCAGGCGCGGCTAGGGCAGGGCAAGACAGCCCTCTTCAGGCTCAGGCCAGCCAAGAACCCATGGCGTCGCATGCTTACCATGCTGTTCGAAACGGGACATCCGTGGATTATGTTCGAGGGCCCGCGAATCTTCGGTCACCGCAGCGACACGTGGGTATCGGCCATTCATCGAATCTCTGCGCGGAAATCGCCTCAACACGAGTGATGACGATGTTGCTGTCTGCAATCCTGGTTCCATCAACCTCGCAACAACCGTGGCGACGATCGAATACGTGACTGCACCCGCTATCCCTGTGACCTGCCAATTTCCACCAATGCTCGTTCAATGATTGGAGTGATCGTAACCGGCCCGTGTGCCGTGGACCCGGGAGGCCCTCCTGTGGGCGTCGACGACAAGGCAGGGAACAGTTGCCGGGCCGATGGCGACCCGCAACTTCCGCCGAAATCCGAGGGGGCGTGAAAATGGTATCACTCATCCTGCAATAGCCACCGCACGCCCACGGACGTCCCCATCCAGGTAGGCGTCGGCCTGGCGCTCTGGCTGTTGCGCTACGGCTTCACCGAATACAAACGTCTGACGATAATGCCCAACCCCGGTTTCTTTGCAGTTTCGGGACCTACGTTATCAACCAGATCAGTGCCGGGAATCCACACCTGTGGACACCGGCTTTCGTGCAGGAGGCGCGGCAGATGCTCAGTGATGCATGTGCATTGGAAGTGGCATACGGGCGGAATACGATGCCGCGAGGCTTCCCGTGGCTCTAGGCCGATCTATGCGAGGCTCGTATGCAGTTCGTCACCAACCGCCGTTGTGGGCGGCTCGGCATCGCTCCGATCTTCGGTCCTGCCGAAAATCCATTCCCGTGGATGCCCGAAGCAATGGGTCTCAAGAGGGAAGAAAACTTCTTGGAGACGCTAGTGAACAAGTATCAAAACGGCGGCGCACTCGAGTGGGATTGAGCGCATGCGGGACGGTGGGGAGTCGGTGGCTTTTCCTGTTCCTGGTCGCAGCCATCGTGACGGGCTGTATCCCGTTCTCGCGTTCACAGGAAAGCGAGCCACCTGCAATGATGCTGGGCGAGTTCACCGACGACTACGGAAGTCAATACCATGTGACTCCGAACGAATGGATGCAATTACCCAATTCACGACATCATGTGGTGGAGTGGCACGTGCGGGAACAATATCTCATCGCCCGTAACGATTCTGCCAACAAGAATGCGCCGAAACGCTGGATGCGAATTGACTGGATCACACTGCCCGATATGGCGTCCTACACATGGGCCTATTGCTACTCAGCGTACGACGCACCAACAAAGGCGGCCGCGATCGCTGCGGATGCGGTGGTGCTGCGTGCGATGCCGCGAAGCGGTTGTAACGGGTATCCGTTCACCCGAATGCGCCGTGGCGAGGTGGGCCTAACCCTTGCGGTGCCGCCTGCCTTGTTGGAGATGTGAGCCAGCAGGCTCGCAGGAACCCGAGCTACGGGCGTGCTCTCGAGGCATGCCCGTAGCGCTGATGAAAAGTGAGTCGGCTCTCATGCCGCTCCCAATTCCTTCCTGAGCTGTTGCGCCGCACGCACCATTCCCTCCAGGGAGCGCGTCACCTCCGACCATTGCCGAGTCTTGAGGCCGCAGTCCGGATTCACCCAGATATGGCGTGCGTCGAGAACCGAGGTGGCCCGACGTAGCAGTGCAATCATGTCGTCATCGGTTGGCACGCGTGGTGAATGGATGTCGTAGACACCGGGGCCGACCTCGTTCGGATACTTGAAGCGTGCAAAGGCATCAAGCAGCTCCATGTTGGAGCGCGATGTCTCCATCGAGACCACATCGGCGTCCATCGCAGCCACGCTCTCGATGATGTCGTTGAACTCCGAGTAACACATGTGCGTGTGAATCTGGGTGTCGTCCCGGACACCGGATGCCGACAAGCGAAATGAACCAACCGCCCAGTCGAGATAACCGGGCCAATCGGCCCGCTGAAGTGGAAGCCCTTCGCGGATTGCTGGCTCATCGATCTGGATGATCCGGATACCGGCTGCTTCGAGGTCGGTGACCTCGTCCCGGATGGCGAGCGCGATCTGATCGCACGTCACGCGCCGCGGCTGATCGTCACGGACGAACGACCATTGAAGAATGGTGACCGGACCGGTAAGCATACCCTTCATGGGCCGAGCAGTGAGTGACTGGGCATATTGCGACCAGGCTACCGTCATTGGCACAGGGCGTGCGACGTCCCCGAAAATGACTGGCGGTTTGACACAGCGTGAGCCATAGCTCTGCACCCAGCCGTTCTCGGTGAAGGCGAAGCCGGAGAGTCGCTCACCAAAGTATTCCACCATGTCGTTACGCTCGAACTCGCCGTGAACAAGCACATCAAGGCCGATGCGCTCCTGAATTCGAACGGCCTCCTTTGTGGTTTCCCGCAGAAAGGCGTTGTATGCCTCTTCGGAACGTACGCCAGACTTGAATTCGCTGCGGGCAGTTCTGACGGCAGACGTTTGAGGAAACGAGCCTATGGTGGTTGTGGGGAGAAGCGGGAGATTGAGTGAGCGTTGCGCTTCGCGGCGAACCGGGAAGGCGCTGGCACGAGATCGCATGCTTGCTGTGACGGAAGCGAGTCGTGCGGCGACAGCTGTGTCGTGAACGCGCGGGGAACGTGCTCGGCTATCTCTGGCGCGGCGACTCTCAATGAACGCCGGCAACGTGTCGGCCAGCGATGGATCGTTCGCCCGAGCGCGAAGAGCCGCTATTTCCGCCAACTTTTCAGTGCCGAAGGCGAGCCAGCTCCGTATCTCCGGGTCGAGGCGCTGTTCATGGCCAAGATCTACCGGCACGTGGAGGAGTGAGCATGATGGACCGATCCAAACCTTGTCCGCGCCACGAATATCAAAGATGCGTCGCAGCAAGTGCGTAGTACTATCGAGATCATTGCGCCAGATGTTTCGTCCGTCAACCACACCAGCCGACATGATGCAGTATGGCGGAAGCGCACGTGCAACCTCGTCGAGCTGTTCCGGAGCACGCACGAGGTCGACATGCAGGGCATCAACACCCAGAGACGCCGCGAGCGAAAGATTGCCGGACAGCCCACCGAAGTATGTTGCCACGAGCAGTTTGAGCGTGGGCGAGGCGGCGCGCAGCACCTCGTAGGCGTGCTGGTAAGCGGTCTGCTGTTCGTCCGACAACGTTGTCACCAGCATTGGTTCGTCGAGCTGCACCCACTGTGCTCCCGCGCTGGTCAGTCTATGCAGCAGTTCGACATATGCTGGCAGGAGCCGATCAAGAAGTGTCAGCGGTGAGGTTGCCGCACCGTTGGCTGACGCCAGCTTGCCAAGCAGGAGGAAGGAGATGGGGCCAAGCAGGACCGGGCGTGTCTCAACGCCCAGGGCTTTCGCTTCGAGGTATTCGTCGACCGGCTTGGTAAGTGTGAGCCGGAACTCCATTGCGGGAGTGAACTCGGGGACGATGTAGTGGTAGTTCGTGTCGAACCACTTGGTCATTTCCATGGCTGGAACGTCGATGCCATCTGCCTGGCGGCCGCGGGCCATGGCGAAATAGCGCGTGAGCGGATCGGCATCCAAACGGGCGTAGCGCTCCGGAACAGCACCAACGACAAGCGCCATGTCCAGGACATGATCGTAGAACGAGAAGTCGTTGCTCGGAATGCTGTCGATACCGGCGTCGCGTTGAAGCTGCCAGTGACGCTGCCTCAGTGTGCGTCCGGTTTCCAGAAGAGCGGCAGAGTCGATCTTTCCGCTCCAGAACTGTTCGAGCGCGCGCTTCAGTTCGCGGCGTACGCCGATACGGGAAAAGCCAACGTTTATTGTGCCGGGCATGAGGGTCTCGTTATGCAAGCGTGAACGGATTCAATTGAACTATGCGACGTATCCGGATACCGCATGCCCGCTCGGCTGGTGCAACCGTAGCGCAGAGAAATGCGTACTTGTGCGACCCGCTGGCTCCCGACGGGAGCAAGACTCCAGCTGCCCCTCCCACGAGGGCATGTTGGGTGTCCGGTGCCTGGCAGGTATTCTGGCTCGGGTGTCATACGCTGAGGAGCGCCTTCCCACGAACTGATTGTCCGCAGTGGCATAGCATGCTCTTGAACGTCGACCTCTTACAGCGGCGCGGCCGCCCCGGACTTGCACCGGGTTCCCTTTCTGCCTTCACGACAGAAAAGACGTCGTAAAGCGACCAAGCCTGATTGCTATCCGAGAATTACCATCGGTGAGCGGCAGGTTCAAGTCGGTGGAGCATGCGCCGTGCGCGCGGCGATGACCGGAAGCTGCTTCCCGGGGTGTGCATGTCATTGCAGCAGCAGCGTACCGAGCATGTACTCCTTGAAATCCCAGCCATCGAAGGCGCCGGGCACGTAGTTGGCTATGGCCCAGATCTGGCGTTGCAGCGCGGCGCTTTGCTGTTGGCTGGTCATGCCTGGTTTCCTGTTGAATCGCTGGTGCTGGCTTTATCCACGTCAGCAACGTGCACCCTTCAGCCACGTCAGACAACCTGAGTGTCCATAGCCGCCCTGCTCACTGCCCGGGCACGTGTGCCGTATGAGTTCTGTCCATGCCTCTTCCATAATATGCGAGACCTACCAGCTGGCCGAATCGGGCGGCAGAGGAAGACCATGACCTAGCGATGGTGGAATCCGCGCGAATCCATGCTAACTCGGTGGCACCCCGCCAGCAGTAGAACTAGCGCGCTCGCCGTACAGCAGCTCATTGTGAGCCCGCAGCGCGACCTGCGCGGGCGGAGACTTAGGCCCGCAATGGGGGGGGTACCTCGAACGAACCCCGCGTTCTCCTCAGAAGCTCATTAATCCACGAGCAGCATGGCCTTGATCGCGCGGCGTTCGTGCATGGCCTTGTAGCCTTCGGCCACTTGCGCGATCGGCAGCACCAGATCGAACACCTTACCCGGTTGAATCTTGCCGTCGAGCACACGCTGCATCAGGTCGGGCAGGAAGCGGCGCACCGGTGCCGGGCCGCCGAGCATGCGGTGCTGACCGAAGAACAGCTGCTGGCCGTCCAAACCTACGCCATGCGGTACGCCAACGTAGCCAATGGTCCCACCCGGACGACACACTCCCATGGCCTGCTCCATCGACTCACCCAAACCTACACATTCGAGCACCGACTCGGCTCCAATGCCGCCTGTCAACTCCATTATGCACGCAACGCCATCGGCGCCGCGTTCGGCCACGATATCGGTGGCGCCAAATTCGCGCGCCAATCGTTGGCGCGGCGCGTGACGACTCATTGCGATGATGCGTTCGGCGCCCACCTGGCTGGCGGCCAGCACGCCCATCAACCCAACTGCGCCGTCACCAACCACCACCACGGTGCCGCCCTTGCGTACCTGCGCGGCATCCGCCGCGTACCAGCCGGTGCCCAGCACGTCCGACACCGCCAGCATGTGCGGTATCATGTCGGCGTTGGGCATTTCCGCCGTAGCCACCAGCGTGCCGTCGGCCAGCGGCACGCGCGCAAACGGCGCCTGCGCGCCGGTCATGAACTCACGCTGCGCGCATGAGGAATGGAAGCCAAACGCGCAATGTGGGCATGTGTTGTCGGACAGACAGAACGAGCCGACCACGAACTGGCCGGGCCTGACGTGTTTCACCTGAGAACCGACCTCGACCACCACGCCACAGTATTCGTGGCCCATATGTAGCGGTGCATTGATGTTGTTGTGGCCACGGTAGGGCCAGAGGTCCGAGCCGCAGATGCAGGTGGCGGACAGCTTGATGATGGCGTCGGTCGGCTTTTCGACTTTCGGTTCGGGCACCTCTTCGTAGCGGACATCGCCGGGTGCGTGCATGACGGTTGCGTACATGGGTCTCCTTTGAGTTCACGCCCCGTATTCGGCGTCGGTGACATGCTCCATCCAAGTAACAACCTGACCGTCCTTCACTTCCTGAACGGCTATATGGCTCATGCCGGTGTCGGAGGCAGCACCGTGCCAGTGGCGTTCCTCCGGTGCGAACCAGACTACATCACCCTGGCGGATCTCCTCTACCGGGCCGCCCTCGCGCTGGACTAAACCACGCCCGAATGTCACGATCAGCGTCTGCCCCAAGGGGTGCGCGTGCCAGGCCGTGCGGCTGCCAGGGTCAAATGTGACATGGGCGCCCTGCACCCGGTGGGGTGCATCGCGGTTGAACAGCGTGTCCACGCGAACGCTCCCGGTGAACCAGTCTTGATGGCCCTTGGCCGAAGGGGTACTACCGGCACGAATAATCTTCACGATTTCCTCCTGCGGTGAATGTCACCCACAGATGTTGAACCTGGGATCAGGCTCGGATGCTGCCATTGGGTGGCCACCGCCCAGCATCAACAACGGCACATGATGTCTTCAGGCCTAACGCCGGCTTCTGCCGCGAGCGGCCACATCATCGCGAGAGCAGCGAGCTTCCGCAGGCCGCTCGGAAACATCCAGCGCAGGCCCTTGTCGCGGGGATGCCACGTCGAAAGGTAGTCATCGCGATCCAATAAATGCCGCCCCGCGGCGCTCGGGCTCGCCTTGCAGCGCTGG
>CAYSKN010000107.1:0-10508 GCA_964431565.1 uncultured Gemmatimonas sp. | reverse complement strand
GTCACCGCTGGATTGGTATGGGGTTCTTCTGCCAGCTCCCGTAGAGCGGGTTGGGAAGAATCCACCAGGAGCGGCCAAACTCGCTGAAGGCGCTGTCGGGCGCATCACGCATGCCTGCCTGATTGATCCCCGGAAAATCCTGAATATTGTCGCCCACGAACATCACGACCTTAAGAGCAGGCAAGCCCTCTATCCCACCGCGCTGCACCGCCTCGAAGCGCGGGGTCTTGTCGTCAATTCCGGAAGGTTTGCAGATCACCGCAGCCACGGGCACCATCATCCGCTCCAGATTTTCCCGGGTCGCTGGACACAGATTCTCCGCGCGGTTGGTGACAATCACCACGCTACCGCCCAGTTCCCTCACCAGCCTGGTGAATGCAAGCGCACCCGGCAAAGGCGGGGCATTGCCTTCCTTGACAAACTCGATCCAGCTGTAGAAGCCGAAGTCCAGCAACCCTTGTTGGGCCTGTCGCTGGAAATATTCGGTGTTGTCCAGCACAGTCTCATCAGCGTCCATGATGACTGCCCACGAATTGCGATCAAGACCAGCCGACAACTCACGCAACATCCGGCTGGCCTCTGAATAGGATTGAAGGAGTACCGCACGGTGCTCGGCAGAAGTGCGGGACCAGTGCAGTGCCTGCGGAGGGGCCATCCCGGGTTCGAGGAGCGACTTACCCGGTGCCTGAGCTACGGGAAGGGCAGGGGCAGGCACTACAGGAGCTACAGAGCCATCATCCTTCTGCCCGCTTGCAGTTACACAGCCGCTCAGAAGAAATGGCAACAGCCAGGCATGCTTTGTCATGTATGCAGTCTCTGTTTACAGGTAGCTGTCTGAATACCCACCTCGACGCCGGCCATGTCCGTGATCATCGGTTGATCCGGGCGCTAACATGGCTCAGCTTACCTCAGTAATAACCTCGCCCAGAAGTGCGGCCAGTTCATCGATCTGACTCTTTTCAATGATGAGCGGTGGAGAGAGTGCAATGGTGTCCCCCGTTACCCGCACCAGCACCCCACGTTCAAAGCAGCGCACGAAAACCTCAAACCCACGAGCCCCTGGACTACCCGTGCGTGGCGAGAGTTCAATGCCCGCAACCAGCCCCCAGTTTCGCACGTCCACCACCCCGGGCCGCTCCCTCAGAGCGTGTACGACATTCTCCCAGTAGGGTGCCAGGGTCGCTGTCCGTTCGAACAAACCTTCCGACGCGTACAGATCCAGCGTAGCGAGACCAGCCGCACTGGCGAGAGGGTGTCCGGAATAAGTGTATCCGTGAAAAAATTCTATGCCTGAAGGAGTGGAATTCACTATCGCATCGTAGATGGATCGACGAACTCCCACGGCACCCATTGGTACCGCACCATTCGTGAACCCCTTTGCCATGGTAAGAATGTCCGGCAGTACACCTACAAGACTTGCAGCGAAAGGTGCGCCCACACGGCCAAAACCTGTAATCACCTCGTCGAAGATCAACAGGATACCGTGCTCATCACATATGTGTCGCAGCCGCTCCAGGTACCCGACAGGTGGCACGAGCACACCGGTGGATCCGGCCATGGGTTCCACCATTACAGCTGCTATGGTGTTGCCGCCATGTTGAGCGACGATGCGTTCAAGATCGTCGGCGAACTCCGCTCCGTGCGTTGGTTGGCCACGGGAGAACGCGTTGCGTGAGATATCGTGGGTATCCCGTATATGATCCACGCCCGGAAGCAGCTGAGACGCACAAACCTTGCGATTGGTCTGGATACCACCAACTGACATCCCGCCAAAGCCTACTCCGTGATATGCTCGACTACGGCCCACGAATCTTGTTCGCGACACATCGCCAAGCGCCTGATGATAAGCCAGAGCGATCTTCAGCGCGGTGTCGGCCGATTCTGACCCTGATCCCGTGAAGAACACCCGATCGATATCGCCAGGCAGAAGCTCTGCAAGTCGGTTGGCCAACTCGAATGCGGAAGGGTGCCCCATCTGGAACCCTGGCGCATAATCGAGTTCACGCGCCGAGGCAGCTATCGCATCTGCTATGCGCTCACGGCAGTGACCGGCGTTTACACACCAGAGGCCGGCAGTACCATCCAGAACCTTGTTGCCACGGGAATCGGTGTAATACATACCCTTCGCACTTACCAGAATGCGGGGCGCTGCCTTGAAGGACCGGTTGGCCGTGAAAGGCAGCCATTGCGCGTCCAGTGGGCCAGTTGAGATTGCCATGTGCCTATATCTCCTCAGGACATCCAGTTGGTACCGGCTTCACGGTTCCACTTGGTAGTTGTTTTCCGGGTACGGGTCCAGAACTCAATGGAAGACTGACCGGTGATCTCACCGGTTCCGAATGCGGAGTCGCCCCAGCCACCAAAGCCGAATGGCTCACGCGGCACCGGTACGCCTACATTCACACCTATCATACCGGCAGTGGCATGCTCCGCCACGTATCGTGCCGACGATCCTTTCTCTGTGAAGACGGCTGCTGCATTGCCGTACGGTGACTTGTTTTCGATTGCGAGGGCATCGTTCAGTGATTGCGCGCGAAGTATTGCCAGTACCGGCCCGAATACCTCTTCCTGGGCGATCCGCATGTCTGGAGTGACGCCATCTATGACGGTTGCACCCACGTAGTAGCCTCCCTCGTGCCCTTCCACGAGAGCATGCCTGCCATCCACCAGAATGCGCGCCCCGGCGGCCTCGGCGTCCGTGATGTAATTCTCTATGCGTTCCTTGGCGGCGGGTGAGATGACCGGGCCGATGTCGCGTCCTGTGACCAGATTCCGCGCATGCTGCACGATGCCATGGACGATAGCATCCATGGCATCACCCTGACCCACCGCCACCATGACCGAAGCGGCCATGCAGCGCTGACCTGTGCAACCGGACATGGAGGCAGTGACATTGCTGGCCGTCATTTCAGGCTCGGCGTCGGGCAGCACGATGAGGTGATTCTTGGCTCCCCCCAAGCACAGGGCCCGCTTGAGGTTCGATGTCGCACGCCTGTAAACGGCCTGCGCCACCCTGGTGGAACCTACGAAGGTGACTGCAGCGATCCCGGGGTGATCACAGATTGCCTCGACCACCTCACGACCTCCGTGAACCACGTTGAAGATCCCGGCTGGCAATCCTGCCTCCGTCAGCAACTCCGCTGTCCGCATGGCCGACAGCGGAACCATCTCGGACGGTTTGAGAATCATCGCGTTGCCCAGGGCGATGGCGTTCGGAATGGTCCAATGCGGGACCATACTCGGAAAATTGAAAGGGACGATGGAGGCAACCACACCTATCGGAGTTCTCTCGGTTCGACACTCCACCCCACGACTCACCTCCAGTACGGTGCCGGTAGCAAGCTGTGGGAGCGAACAGGCGAACTCGGTCAACTCCATTACCTTGAGCCACTCCGCGCGTGCTTCCGACATTACCTTGCCGTGCTCCACCACTATGAGTTCGCTCAGCTCATCAAGGTGTTGCTCTACGAGGGCGCGATAACGGTACAGAACCTGGACCCTGTCCTTGATTGTGAGGGAGCTCCATCCGCGTTGAGCTGCGCTGGCGGCCTTGACGGCCGCATCCAAGTCAACGACGGTGGACATGGGTACATGTGCCAGTACCTTGCCAGTGGCAGGCGCATAAACGGGTATGGTCGGAGCAGTCACCTCGGTGAGAGAGCCGCCAATAAAGTTCCGGAGCGTCCCGTGGTATACTGAGCCAGTATGGATAGGCTGGTCTACGGAACTGGCTATTGTCATAACAGCACTACCTCCCGTACTACAAGAAAGTGGAATCCCGAACGTTCGTGTGGTCAGCGTCTGGGATAGGATATGGACTCGCCCGTACGTCCGTTGGCGACCTTGAACGATCCGTCTCGGCTGGCAGACAGCTTTATCCAGGCGCTGGTGGAAGTGTCCAGATTGGCAATTTGAATGTCCGGCATGTTTTCAGCGCCCGGATTGGATGTACGATGGAGCTGCCAACCATCTACATTGAACCGTCTGAGCGTATTGAATGTCTCTGCTTGAGCACCCTTGCGACCAGCATTGCTGAACATCGCTACGCGCGGCCTTGTAGCAGCGAAGATCGCCGGATCGGATCCATCGGCACCGCCGTGATGAGCGATTGAGTAGGCATCTACCTGTCCAAGCAGGTTGATGGGGCAGGTCAGCTCGTGAAGCGGCCTGCCACTCAGGTCGCCCACGTCCAGATAGCTGAACTCTCCGAACGACAGTTTGACTGCGGTGGAGTTCGGATTCTCGGTCACCTCCTGTGCAGGCACACCTTCACCGCTGCAGGCTCGATTGGCCTCACCGCCACATGGAAGAGCTTTCGGAATTACCCTGGCATCACTTGCTACGACGTCAACCTCCACATCCCCCATCCGGAAGTGGTCGCCGGCCGCAGCAGGCCTATGCCGCGCCGCCGATCGTAGCGTCACATACTGCTGGTATAGGGCCAAGGTACCAGGAACCCGCACTTCAGCCGCCTCGCTGGGGGCCGCATGGTCGATGTACTCGACAATCGGTATGAGTTCGGCGAGTTCCATCACACCACCGAAGTGATCCGCGTGATAGTGAGAAACAAGCACGTGATCGATACGAGCGAGTCCGGCATCCCGGGCAGCCAGAAGGATGCGCTGGGCGTCTCTGGCCCTGGCGGGATCGCCTGGCTTCGAATCGAACCGTCCCTCCTCGCCGGCGAAACCAGCATCAAGGAGCATAGACTCACCAGTTGGCGCTATCACCAACGTTGCCTTTCCGCCCTCGACATCTACGAAATAGATATCCAAGGTTTCCGCCTCTGGCCGAGCCGAACTGGCACCGGCTGCTGCAACCATGGCCACGGCAGTCGCTGCAAGGATCAGGAGTCGCTTCACGTCACGTCACCGTATGAAATGAGGCATATGCAGGCCGCGCCAACAGGTTCGAATCGCAGCTCTGTGGATTCTACTGGGTTCAATGGCAATTCGTGGTGTGCCTCCTTCCAGCATTTTCGGTCAGGAATGGCAAGGACGGCGGCGGCTGTTGCCGACAGTACGCACATTGATCGCAGTGCAGGCCGCTTGCGCATCGTCGTTGCGAAAGATATGTGATCAGAGGCAGGCGATGCGCGAAATATCGCTGCCGACAGCGGCGCACTGTTGGCCGTCGATGCAGAATGCGAGGTCGGTAACGCTGCGCTCGCAGTCGGAGGTCGATCCCCGATCCACTGCACCTATGGGGAAGGGTGGGTGACAAAGAGGAACTCATTGGTGACAAGGGCCCGTCCTCATGGCTCTGGCTCGCGCGGAGAATGCCGAAGAGGCTGGTGGTGAGGGCGTTGTGTCTCTCCTCCATTCAGGAAGAATCTGTCACTCCTGTTGTTATCGAGCCCTTGATCCGCAATCGCGCTGGCCGCGGCGCCCCGCGATCGGAGACCGGACATGTTCATGCAACGCACCGCGATGGTGTTCGGGTTGTCCGTACCCACGCCCGCCACATGAATAGAAGGCGTGGAGGCGTTACTCACGGATGTCATGTCCACGTGTGTGCCTGATCGAGCTTGTGTCCGGATGGCCCGAGGTAAGACTAATCTGCAAATCGGTCAACCTCGTCTGGAGTACCTCGTCAAGACGCTTGCCGGGATGTGAATGAGCCTTGATGAACAGACCCGCACACGACATTCGGGTATGGTGACTCCGCATACGAAGCGATTGGTGCGGACCCGGACTCCGATGTCAGGTCCTGATGGTACCGGTCAACTCAAGCAACGACAAGGCGAGCACTCTCGTAGACTGCATGAGATCATCAATTACACAGTATTCGTCAGGCTGATGAGCCAGGTCGAGGATACCCGGCCCATAGGCGACACAATTGGGAACGCCTGCGATGCGGTCGACGTGCTTGTGGTCGTACGTACCCGGACTGGCCGCGAGCAATACGGATCGCCCCAGCACCCGTTGAACTGAACGTTCGAGCGAAGAAATTACTGACGCATCATCCGGTGTCTGCACTGGATGCACGATCATCAAGTCGCGGAGCTCGAAGAGCAATTCGGGCGTATCCCGCGCGACGTCTTCCAGCAGGTCCACGATCTCCGTGCGTGTGGCCTCGAAACCTTCCTCAGCGAGAAACCGGCGGTCGAAGATCGCGTGACAGATGTCGGCCACACAGGGTGTCTGTATGCCATCGACCGGCTGACCGCCCGCAATCCCATTGATGTTGAGTGTGGCATGCCGTGCACCGTCTGGCTTGACCGGTACGGCTGTAGTGCGTGCCTGCAGCGCTGGCATCAAGACCCGGCGGATGCGGTCAAGGATCACACCCATGTGCTCAATCGCGTTGGTACCCAGGAATGGCATCGAACCGTGTGCCATGCGGCCGCGCGTCACGATTTCAAACCAGTATACGCCCCGGTGCCCTGTATACAAGCGATCGGTGTTCGTTGGCTCGGTGATGATCACAGCGTCGGTGCGATCGGCGCTGACGCGGCCCTGCTGAGCAAGATACGCCATGCCAGCGAAGCCTCCGCTCTCCTCGTCTACCGTGCCACTAATTTCCACCGATCCGTGCAATGGGATGCCAGCACGCCGGATCGCCTCGGCCGCGTAGATCGCCGCCGTAATACCGGCCTTCATATCGCAGGAACCACGTCCGTAAATGCGGCCGTTACGCACCTCGCCGCCAAAAGGATCCACTGTCCATCCAGCACCACCCGGAACGACGTCGAAGTGCCCGTTGAGATGAACCAGCGGCCGATCTGTCCGACCGCGGCGCAGACCCACAACGTTCATGCGTGGGTGGGCCTTTGTGTGTTCAGGCCGCCCTTCCGCGACAGGATAGTCCACTGCGAAGTCGAATTCTGCCAGACGGCGACCGATGAACTCCGCACACTCCACATACGCGTCACCCGGAGGGTTAACCGTTGGAATGCGGATGATGTCTGAGGTAAATGCAACCATCTCATCCTGCAGGGCGTCGACGGCGACAAGAGCACGCTCGGCTGCGTCCAGAAGTTCTGACATCGGGAGAACATCATCACCGGAAAATTACTTGTCAACCATTAATTCATGGTGTCTGTCACCGTTTCGCTGCAGCGTATTCAGGTGTCTCCTGGCAGGAGCTTTCCAGGCGCCTGCTGTCCGCCAAAGCGAGTCTCCGTAGTGCTTCTGGCAAGCTTCAGGACAAATCGGTTGGCCTCGGGGTTGGCCCTCGCCATCCGCCTTCCGATGCCGACCGGTATGCAGGCACGGCGAATTCAGGATTGGGTCCGTGAGGAACTGGTCGGACATCCGCTGTGCGTTCGCTCCTACGGGCTGTCTGCTTCACACCCTTGGTGTCTGCCGGGGAACACCAAGGGTGAGTGAGCGCTGAGGGACTTCACCATCCGCGCTCACAAGTAAGGCATTCGCACAGCATTCGTGTGGATGCACCGGTGTACTGAAAACTCAAACGAGCCTACGCCGCTCCACCCGCTCTCATCTGCTCGACGTCAGCCGGTATTGCGGTGAGGTAGACACCAGAGAAGCACGAATAACAGTATCCACCCGGACCGCCGGGTACGGCCGACAGCATGCCGTCTGTGGAGAGGTAGCCGAGACTGTCAATACCCAGATGCTTCACCATCTCGTCATGGGTCATCTGTGCAGCAATGAGTTCCTTGCGCCTCGGAATATCTATGCCGTAGTAGCAGGGCGAGATAACCGGCGCACTGGAAACGCGCATGTGAACTTCGCGTGCACCCGCCGCACGGATCAGTGATACGAGTCCGCGGGTGGTCGTGCCACGCACAATGGAATCATCCACCATCACAACGCTCTTGCCTTCGAGTACCTCACGCACCGGATTGAACTTCACCTTCACCTTTGCGTCACGACCGGCCTGCGTGGGTTGAATGAATGTGCGTCCCACGTAGTGATTGCGTATGAGTGCGAGTTCATAGGGGATGCCGGACTGCTCGGCATAGCCGAGCGCGGCGGAGTTGGATGAGTCTGGCACGGCGAACACGAGATCTGCGCCGGGTGCAGGTTGCTCCACAGCCAGACGGCGGCCGAGGGCGCGACGGGAGCGATCAACCGAACCACCAAACAGAATGCTGTCGGGGCGTGCAAAGTAAACGTGCTCGAATACGCAGCGCGCCATAGGCATTGCTTCGAACGGTCTGATGGAACGCATGCCGAGCACATCCACCGCAACGATTTCTCCGGGCTGCACCTCCCGCTCGAGCGTGGCCCCAACCAGGTCCAGTGCACATGTTTCTGACGCAAAAACAATGGTGTCGCCGAGGCGGCCCATCACCAGGGGGCGCCATCCGCGCGGGTCTCTGGCCGCGATGATTGTTTCGTCTATCAGCATCAGCAACGCATAGGCACCCTCCACACCCTGCAGTGCAGCGGCCACACGCGCCTCCGGGCTTGGAGCCCTGGCGTGTGCAATGCGGTGCACGATCACTTCGGAGTCCATGGTGCTTGAAAAGATGGCGCCGTTGTCTTCGAGTTCGCGCCGCAGTTCGACTGCGTTGATGAGATTGCCGTTATGTGCCAGGGATATGTGGCCACGCCGTACCCTTGCGAGAATGGGCTGCGCGTTCTCGATGGCCGATGCACCTGCCGTGCTGTAGCGGGTGTGACCAATGGCAATGACTCCCGGCAGCCCCTGTACGTCCTCGTCCCTGAAGCCTTCGGAAACGAGCCCCATCGCACGACGGGCACGCGCCCGGCCCTGGTCGTCGACGGCAACGATACCCGCTGATTCCTGTCCGCGATGCTGCAATGCGTACAGGCCCAGCTGCGTCAGTGCCGCCGCGTCACGATGACCATAAATACCAAAGATACCGCACATGTATGGTTAGTCCGTCAGCCTTCTGTTGGGGCATGCAGCGATGCGGCAGCCTGTCCGTCAGGCCCGTCGCCATCCATGGCGAGCGGTATCGCATCGTGGAATGCCTTTGCCAACCAGTTCACCGGAGCAGTGAACGTGGTTTCGGAAATGGTGAAGGTGGCACCGTCCGCCGCCTCGGTAACCTTTCCGATGACATGTGCGGGCACTCCGTGATGCCTTGCAATTTCAATTACGTCCTGGGCTTGCGCCGTAGAGACCACCACGCGGCCGTGTGCCTCGCCAAAAAGGAGAGCACGGTGATGAAGATCGGTCCAGAACGAGAGGTCAACCGAGAAGCCCAGCATTCGCTCACGATCGAGCATTGCACACTCGGCGAGCGCAACGGCAAGACCGCCGTCGCTGCAATCGTGCGCCGAACGAACCTTGCCGTTCCGGATCGATTCGAGCAAGGCATCAATGAGTGCACGCTCACGTTCCGGATCACACACGGGAGGTTCACCGATCGTAAGCCCGTGAACGGTAAGCAGGTATTCGCTTGCACCGAGCTCATCGGTGCAATCACCAAGCAGGACTATATCGTCGCCCGCGTGCTGAAATGCAGATGGTGTAGCATGCGAAAGTGATTCAAGAATACCCACCATGCCGATTGTGGGCGTTGGATGTATGGCGCCCTGGGGGTTTTCGTTGTAGAGCGACACATTGCCGCCGGTCACCGGTGTCTCCAGCACACCGCAGGCCTCGCCGATACCTGCAATGGTTTCACTGAGTTGGTAATACACCTCGGGTCGCTTCGGATTGCCGAAGTTGAGATTGTTGGTAATTGCCCGTGGGCGGGCCCCTGCGCAGGCTACGTTACGCGCAGCTTCACACACCACCGCCCGTCCGCCATTGCGTGGTGAGAGCGCCACATGACGACCATTGCCATCAACGCAGAGTGCTATGGCCTTGTCCGTGCCCCGAAGCCGAACCAGCGCGGCATCACTGCCTGGGCCACACACAGTGCTTGTGCGCACGGTGGAGTCATACTGCTGCCACACCCAGCGCTTGCTGGCAATGGTGGGGGAGGAGAGCAAACGCTCCAGTGTCCAGGTGTAATCGGCTTCCTCCGCGAAAGGCACCACTGCGTACGGATCGCGGGCGCGGGCGGCTATGGCAACCTCACTCTCCCTGGGCTCGAGCACATGCTGCGGACAGTCGGTAACAAGGCGTGACCCGGGAAATTCGGCCACCACACGATCACCTTCGGTAATACGGTAAACAGGCTCCTCAATGACCTCGCCGATCACCGCCGACTCCAGCTCCCACTTCTCAAGGATCGCGTGAACGGCTTCCTCATGTCCCCTCCGGGCCACAACAAGCATGCGCTCCTGCGATTCGGACAGAAGTATCTCGTAGGGAGTCATCCCTTCCTCCCTTACAGGCACCTTCGTGACGTCGATCGTCACCCCCACATCGCCGCGCTCGGCCATCTCCGCGGATGAGGAAGTGAGACCAGCGGCGCCCATATCCTGAATTGCCACGATATGACCGGACTCTATGAGTTCGAGCGATGCTTCGAGCAGCAGCTTTTCGGTGAAGGGATCACCCACCTGAACCATGGGACGCTTCGCATCGCTGCCTTCAGATAGATCTTCTGATGCAAACGAGGCTCCATGTATGCCATCGCGTCCGGTACGCGCACCCACGGCCATGTTGGGGTTGCC
>CAYSKN010000106.1:0-10549 GCA_964431565.1 uncultured Gemmatimonas sp. | reverse complement strand
AGCAGCCAGACAGCGTCAATCGAGGCGAACCGCGTAATGGCGCCGTCACGCACCAAAGCCGGGGTGACAGGCACGATGATGCTGCGGCCGGCAAGACGTGACAGCAAGGGCACCTGTTCCATGATGGTGCGAGCCTCTTCGTCGTGTCCACCACCATGGCGGGTATCTTCCGGACATCCGGACACGGCATAACCGACGACCCGGGCACGACGGTCGCGAAGGGCCAGCATCGAGATCAGCATGAGACCCGGTTCACGGTTCCGGTCGGGCCAGTTCGATGTTGAGGTATGCACTGTCGCCCGTCACGTCGCGTACTACATATGGCGCGAGCCAGTCTGGGTACTCAACACGCTCTGCCGTCGAACGCAGTTCGATTTCGGCCAGCACGAGCTGGCGGTTCAGGAAGACGTCGATCTCCCAACGGTGTGATCCCTCGACAATGGTGTAACGATGCTTGCGCACGCGTGCGAGTCGTGTAAGTGGCCAGAGTGCGCAGAAGAGATCGGCTGGCGTTATCTCCTCCACCTCTATTCGCGCCTCCATTGGGCCGAACTTGATTGTGCGCCAGTAAGATACGGTACCATCAGGTTCGGTTCGACGACGCAGGCGTTCCCTCAGAACCTTGCCTGGCAGCCAGCCCTGCTCAATGAGAGCAGGACTGACCGAGCGCACCACAGGTGGGCAATCGTTCAGGAGGAGCTTGCGTTCGATCTCGAGTGGCAGGCCGCTGTCACTGCGTGGCTGGGCCAAGGTCTGCAGCTCGGCGATGGCTGAGCTCAGGGCTTCAGCAATTGCATCAGGACGGTCCACCCAGTCGCTGATGAAGGCAGCATGGTGTGCAAGCATCGCTGCATGGAGCGCCGCGGCAAGTGCTGTCAGCTCGAGCTTGCGTGCCTGTCTGGCGAGGAGGTGGGCGTCACGGGTGGCGCCGAGCAGGTCCTGGCCGCGTGTTGCGATGTCAAACCAGTGACCAAGATCGCTGTGCGATGCTGCAAAGGGCGAGAGTAAGGCGCGTTGCCGCTTCAGATGAATGCGCAGGTCATGGATGCGCTTGTCTTCGCCCGCGTCCCGGAGTCTCTCGAGATCCCTGCGGATACGTCGCTCGCTGTCGGCGAGGCAGGTGGCCAGGTGATGGGCATAAGGCAGGGGAGCCGTGGGGATGCCCAAGTGGTGGAGCAGGTGGTACGATCCCAGTCGCTTGAGCATTCCGTCCACGATGGGATCCAGGTGTCTGATGAATGCGGATTCGACATCCATGGTGACGCGCTGCGAACGATGTGCCAGGTATTCCCTGAGACGATCCGCCTCCGGCCGTGCACTCTCAGGCAGGTGGTCATATTCCGCCTCAAGCCATGCCCGCTGAACATCTGAATCACGTAATTCATTGGTGGCCTGGCTGAGTACGCGCAGTGCGCGCCTGGCACGACGGTTCGCAACGTCATCCAGTATGCTTGCATGTTCCTTAAGGGTTGCACGCAGCCGGCGCAGCGCAACGCGGGCCTTGTGCAATGTGTCTGCCGCAACTGCCTTGAAGGCGATCTCATGAGTGGCTGGATCACCCTCGTCTCCCACAGCACGCGGCGGCAAAGTCTGCCATGCCTGCCTCGCGTCAATCAGCTGGTACAACCAGTGCAGCGCAAGTAGCCTTGCTCCTTCCTGGGCAGGCCTCCCAAGTGCCTCGCGGAGAAGTCGGCGCACTGCCTCTGCCGACAACGGATGGACGGGGGGTGCCACTGAGGCGAAGCCGTGGTTCCGGCCCTTGACCCCCATGTCCCCTGCACTTGGCACGGTATCCGACTTCACTCTGATGTCCGTCATTTCAGGAACTTAGCTCCCCACTGCCTGCAAGGCTGGGTGTGCCGACCCTGACACATTCGTAGTTCATCGGCGTATGGTAGGTGGAATCAGCGATCGCGGGGGCACGCAGGTTCATGTGCCTTCATGTACTGTACATCCGTTCAACCCGTCCGCCTCAGCCATGAGTATTGCGTTTCAGACCCGGTTCCGACCTCCGTTCGCCGTGAACCAGGCACTCCCTGCGGTCCTGGCCTTGTTGACATTGTTGCCCCTCGCTGTAGCGGCGCAGGGCGACCCTCTCACAGCTCGAGGATCGTTCAGCATGCATGTGCAGGTGACTGAACCCAGTGGACATTTCGCCCGCAACACGAACAACGGCTGGGGTCTGGGCGCCTATTTCCTGGGTGGGCTCGATCAGAACAAGATTCTGAATTTGCGGGGTGATTTCTCGTTCGTGAATTATGCCAACAGCAGCAGGCGAATTCCGTTTGTGGGCACCGGCGGTCTCATCAATCTCGATCTTCGGACCTCGAGCAATATCTTCACCGTTCTGGCAGGCCCACAGTTGCTGGGGCCCAGTGGGGTCTTCAGCCCGTATGCGTCGGCACTGGGTGGTTTCTCGGTATTCTCCACGCAGAGCACGATAGAGGGATGGGGTAATACCAATACTCCGTTTGCCAGTACCACCAATTCGAGTGATGCGGTGTGGGCCTACGGTGGTGCGATCGGTGCTTATTTCCGTGTTCACGACGGACGCAGCAAGGTTCGCCTCGACCTCGGCGCGCGATTCCTTCGACACGACGATGTACGCTATCTCAACGACCAGCGTATCAAGGAAGCCTTTGAGAGCAACCGGCCGGCCGTTCCCGTGCGCGGAAGAGGAGATTTCATCACTTACTACCTGGGGGCGAACATTATCGCATTCTAAGGTACGGTGCACCGGAGTAGCCATGAGTCAGAGGTAAATGGGGAACAGATGCGCTCTGCAGCCAGGCATGTACATCGGTTCGCTCTGCATGTCCGGTGACGGATTCAATCATCGTGGTCGTGCCGGCGCAGTTGTTTTGTGCGGGATCGGTACCGCTTGTGGTCCAGTCGCTTCTCAACCGCACTGCGTGATGGCTGCGTTGTCTTGCGAACCCGTGGCACCATCAGCGCACGCCGCACCAGTTGCCGGAGTCGTTCGAGCGCCATATGCCGGTTCTGAAGCTGGCTTCGGTGCTCGCCTGCCACTATACGTAGGTTGCCTTCGTTGTCGATCCGTGAGGAAAGATTTCCGATAACCCGGGCGCGCTGTTCGTCATCGAGCGCCTGGCTGGTTCGGACATTCCACTGCAAGGATATGCGGGTAGCGCTCCGGTTGACATGCTGGCCGCCAGGTCCGCCGCCGGTGATCGCCCGTGCTGTGATCTCCCCAAGGGGAATCGCCACGCCTGGCGCGACCAGCAGGGCATTCATTCGAGCGGAGATAATGAAGCCATCCTCTGGTCACCCACCCGTTTGTGCACCCGCACGGCCGCCACTCGTCGACCGTCCATGGCAACTACCTCCAATTCACCGCCCGGATACCCGACTCGGTCACCGATGTGCGGCAGTCTGCCGAGGGTAGAGAACACATAGCCTCCAAGTGTGGTCAAGTCGCCCTCGGGAATGGTGAGTCCGTGATTCGACCTGACGTCGACAAGGGAGAGTGATCCAGTCAGCTCCAGCATACCGTCGAAGAAGAGCGCATCACGTGAAAGCGGATCGTACTCGTCCTCAATATCGCCCACCACTTCCTCCACCAGGTCTTCCATCGTGACAATTCCCGCCGTGCCACCGAACTCGTCGAGTACCACCGCCATGTGGGCACGTGTACGGCGAAGGTCATCCAGCACACGCTCGGCGGCCCGGGTGGCAGGCACGAACAGCGGCTCGCGTAGCACCTGCTTAAGTTCAAATGCCCCGGCATTCTCCGACAGCCAGAAATCCTTCGCAAGGAAAACGCCGACGATGTCGTCGAGTGTGTCCCGGTAGACAGGGTAGCGTGAGTAACGTTCCCGTCGCAGCACCTTTTCCAGTTCATCGCGCTCCACGTCCTCAGCGATCGCTACGAGCTCCGTTCGGGGCCTCATGACATCCGCTGCACGCTTGTTGTGGAAATCGAAGACGCCTGCGAGCATTAGCGAGTCGGACTCGTTGAGGATACCGTGAGCGTGTGCCTGCATTACGAGCAGGCGAAGCTCCTCGGGGCTGTGTACATGACCGCCTTCGGATACGGGCGTAATGCCTACGAGAAGCAGCAGTCGGTTGGCAGTGCCGTTCAGCAGCCTGATGAATGGTGACATCGCCTGCGAGAACAGCATCAGTGGGCGCACAATGATGCGACTGACCTTCTCAGGCTTGGCAAGCGCCAGGGATTTCGGCGCAAGCTCGCCCAGCACAATGTGCAGGAACGTAATGGTAAGGAATGCCACCGCAATCCCAGCGCCGGTGTGTGCCGTTCCGGGGCTTGATGGAACGCCAACCATGTTCAGAGCCCTGTCTACCAGCACGGCGACCGCCGGTTCGCCGACCCACCCGAGCGCAAGGGAGGCCAGGGTGATCCCCAGCTGGGTACCCGAGATATAGCGATCGAGGTGGGTGAGTGCCCTTTGAACGGCCTGTGAGCCACGATCGCCAGCAGCCGCTAGCTGGTCGATACGGCTTCGGCGTACCGCCACGAGCGCGAATTCCGCGGCTACAAAGAAAGCGTTCGCCAGGACAAGAAACAGGACCAGCAGTAGGCGTCCGGCCGCAGCACCGGGATCGATCTCGATTGCTGCAGGTACAACCGGGTCGGGAATCATACCTGAATGAAACGGACTTTGCGGTGATTCGTCAGGGTAATGCAATATGCAAGATCGGCAGGCATCCTGTATGTCTTGCATTCTGCACGGCCCGTATCAATCTCCGCAACGCCCGTGCGTCACACCCCGTCGATTCCACTTGTATCAGTAAATGACATACTCGATCCATCGCGCATGCTGCGATGGATCTGGCTTGGGCGTGCGGCCCTGGCGTGTGCGATTCTGGCGGCGGCCGTATTTGCCTGGAGCGATGCCGACCCAAGTTCCACTCTCGTGGCGACGCTTGCCTTTGCGGGTGCGATGATCGGGACAGGGTTTTCGATGCTGTACCTGGGCCCGGCTGCCAGGGTGCCCGGCCAGGGGTTCTACGTCATGCAGTGCCTGCTGGACCTGTTGCTGGTCACTGCCGTGGTACACGTCACCGGTGGGTGGAGTTCGCAGTTTGCGGCCCTGTATGTCCTCGTAATAGCGAGTGGCGCCCTTCTGCTGTCGTTCCGCGGAGGCATGGTCGTCGCAGCTGCGGCATGTGCGTTGTACGCAATCGACATAGTCTGGCTGCGACCTGGTACCACGCCATACTCCGGTCTGGCAGTCCAGCTTGGTGTGTTCGTGGTGGTGGCGGTGGGGTCGGGTTACGTGGTGTTGCGCCTGCGACAGGCTGGGCTCGGCCGTGATGAGCTGACTGCCCAGCTCATTACCGTGCAACTGGAGGCGGCCGATATCCTGCGTACCATCCGCTCAGGCATCCTTACGGTCGATAGCCGTGGGTTCCTGCTCTACGCGAATCCAGCGGCCTCCGAACTGCTCGGCGTCGATCTGCGCGGACATGCTGGTCGGCCTGTTATTCCCCTGCTTTCGCGCACGTCGCCTCGGCTTGCTGAGCTCCTCGAGCTCAGCGCACGCGATCACGTGCGTACAACCCGTGCCGAAGCGGTCATACACAGGGACGGCCGCGAGACAGAGATAGGCGTAACCACAACCGTAGCTGACACTGCGACTGCAGGCGGTGCGGCCAACGCCACGGCGATCTTTCAGGATATCTCCGACACCAAGCGACTGCAGGCGCTCCATGTCCGCGCGGAGCGGTTCAAGGCAGTGGCCGAACTGAGCGCTTCACTCGCACACGAGATTCGCAATCCCCTGGCATCTATTCGCAGTGCCACCGAACAGCTCTCGCGCAGACGCTCCGTGCACGCTGATGCAGACGACGACGAGAACGTTCTCTACGGGCTGATCGTACGCGAGGCGGATCGGCTGAGCAGTCTCCTCGCGGACTTCCTTGATTTTGCCCGCGCCCGTGTCACCAGACACGATGTGGTCGATCTGAGTGCACTCGTGCACAATGCTGCTGCACTGGCTGCTGCGCATCCCGACAGGCGCGCCACAACAACGGTGACGGTGGATGTCGCTTCCGATCTTCCACATATGCGAGGTGATGAGGACCTGCTGCACAGGGCGGTATTCAACCTCGTTCTCAATTCCGTTCAGGCGCTTGGTGATCGGGCCGGCCACGTTTTCGTCGAGGTGGACCGCTACAGGCCGGCTTCACCGGGCGCAGCCGGATCGCTCACCGGTGAACTCCTGGCAATCAGTGTCACGGACGATGGGCCGGGAATACCTCCGGAGATCCGCGATCGGCTCTTTGAACCATTCGTTACAAGCAAGCACGGCGGCTCCGGCCTCGGACTCCCGGTTGTTCATCGTGCTGTCGAAGCCCACAGCGGACTGGTACTCGTCGATGCTCTCCCGCAAGGCACGCGCTTCATAATCGTGCTGCCCATGATTCGCATCAGTTCCGATCCAGCGTTTGCAATCACCTCCAGTTCAGACCACATGGGAGTTGCTGCGTGACCCACTTATCGGGCGACGATTGTCCACGCGTGCTTGTGGTGGATGATGAAGCCAGCATTCTCGACTCACTGCGCATCCTGCTGCGCTCGGAGGGTTTTTCTCCCTTTACGGCGCAGGGAGGCCAGCAGGGACTCGAACGTCTGCAGGAATTGCGTCCTGACATCGTGCTCACCGATGTCCGCATGCCCGGTGTGACTGGCGTGCAGGTGTTGAGCGTGGCGAGGCGGGTGGATCCCGATGTTCCTGTCATCCTCATGACAGCTCAGGCCACATTGCAGTCTGCTGTACAGGCGGTGAACGAGGGAGCGTTCTATTACATCCAGAAACCATTCCGCAACGATGAGCTGATTGCAATTCTGCGTCGCGCTGCGGAGCATCGCCGATTGCGTGTTGAGAACCAGGCCCTCAAGCAGGAGATTCAACGCCGTGATCGGGGGACCGCGAGACGCCCTGTTGGGCAGAGCAGGGCATGGATCGATGTATTGCGGCTCGCCGAGACGGTGGCACCGACAGACTCGACCGTACTCATTACAGGCGAGTCGGGAACCGGGAAGGAGGTGGTGGCACGCTATATACATGACCTGAGCATGCGTGCCGGCAACACATTCAGTTCGATAAACTGTGGTGCGCTTCCCGAGTCGCTGCTGGAGAGCGAGCTGTTCGGTCACCTGAAAGGATCCTTCACCGGAGCTGTCAGGGACAAGGCCGGGCTGTTCGCTGCTGCCAACGAGGGGACCTTCTTCCTCGATGAGATAGGTGAAACAACGCCCTCCACCCAGGTCAAGTTGCTGCGGGTGTTGCAGCAGCGTGAAGTGATTCCGGTAGGTGCTACTGAACCGGTGACGGTGGACACACGTGTACTTGCCGCCACCAATCGCGACCTGGAGGCCGAGATAAGGCGTGGCAGCTTCCGTGCGGATCTCTTCTACCGCCTGAACGTCATTGCGCTGCACTTGCCTCCGCTCAGACAGCGTCCCGATGACATACCATTGCTGGCGGAAGGGTTTCTTGCGGGATCGGCGGCGAGCCGCAACGAACCGGTCAAGACAATCGATGATGATGCGCTCGGAGCGCTGATGGCTTATACATGGCCCGGCAATGTTCGTGAGTTGGAGAACGCCCTGGAGCGCGCTGTAATCGTCTCATCCGGTGAAACCGTTGGAAGGGATGCCCTCCCCGAGCGCGTCACCGACCGCCGTGTCGAGCCGTTTGTCAGTGATCGGCCGCTGACCACCCCGACAATGGAGGCAATAGAGCGTGCCTACATTCAGTGGGTTCTCAGGAATGAAGGGGGCAACAAGAGTCGAGCGGCAGCAACGCTGGGGATAGACCCGTCAACGCTGTACCGGAAGCTTGCCCGTTACGGAGAGGACTGATGTGGATGCCGTCGAACTCGGGCATGACGTGTCATCGCGGGTTCACGCTTCTCGAGCTCCTTGCCGTAGTTGGCATCGTGGGCATACTTGCGACAATTGCGGTCGCCCGGCTGGGTGATTCGAAACGTCGCGCCTATCTCTCGGCAATGAAATCGGATCTCCACAGCGTTGCGACCATGGCCGAGTCACAATTCATTGCCGAGGGTTCGTACGAGCACCTGATTGTGTCCAGCAGTTCCGCAGGCGTGACGCTGACGTTCAGCGGATCCGCCACCGGATGGACTGCCGTTGCGACTCAAACCGGCCTGCAGGGTATTGCGTGCACCATGGAATCCGGACCCGGTACGTCGATGGAAATCGACTGCAGGTGAAGCTCCGGTCCTGAAGGAACTCCTTGCACGCTGCACGATCTCTTGCGAAAGGCAGTACGCCGAGCAATGAGGCGATACGCGTTGAAATGATGTAACGCGTTCTCCTGCAATGACTTTGATTGTCTCGGTAACGCTGGCAAGGCATTTGCCCTCTGCGTTGGCGTCGCAAGGCTCGCCACTTCGGGCGGCCGTGTAAACTCCCCCGCTGGAGAACCTCATGAATCGCACACGCAAGGGCTTCACCCTCATCGAACTCCTCATCGTCGTCGTCATTATCGGTATCCTGGCTGCAATCGCCATCCCGAAGTTCAATGACACGAAGAAGAAGGCGTACATAACCGCCATGAAGTCGGATCTCAAGAACATGGTGTCAGCGGCCGAGGCCAAGTTCTCCGAAGACAACAGCTACGAAAATATCGAAGCACCGGACGGCTCCGCAGGCGTGGAAATTACGCTTGGTACGCATGATGCCACGGGCTGGACAGCTACGGCCACGCACGCAAATGCCCCCGATGCGGAATGCTCGATCGGCGTTGGTGAGCATACGCCCGACGGTCTCGCTGAAGGTGAACCCGGCGGAGCCACCTGCAAGTAAGCAGCCGGCAGGTTGGCTGCGCCAGCGGCCGGCCAGTACTTGCGGGCTTGCCGGATGGGGGAGGGGGTCGGGCATATGCCAGGCCCCTTTGCCGTTTGCACCACGGTTGCCTTGGGAGCACTGTGCGGCCATCGTGTACGGCGTGACTGATGAGACGTCCCGCCCCCGCATCCACGATCGTCTTCAGAGCGTTCTGGCCGCTGCCGTTGCTCCCACCATTGTGGCGGTGATAGTCACCATGTGGGCCACCGAAGACCTCGATCCGGCCGAGCGGTGGCCACTTGTGGTGATGCTGCTGGTTCTCGTCCTGATAGTATTCGTCGGCGTTCTGCGCAGGCAGGTAACCCGGCTCGTGGAGCGACCGCTGGCACAGTCCGTAGCTGTCGCGGAGGCCATCGCGGCAGGCGAGAACAGTCGGGCGGTTCCACGTGCGGAAACTCTGGAGTTCGATCTTCTGGCGGTAAGCATCAACCGCATGACCGAGCAGATGCTGGTAGCGAGCCAGGCGCGAATGCGCGTTGAGAAGCTTGCTACCATGGGGCGTCTGGCAGCCGGCATCTCTCACGAGATCGGCAATCCGGCTGCCGCCATAGCGAACTACGCTCACGTGCTGCGAATGCGGACCAGGGGGGTGGCTGGCACCTCAGAACCCATTGATGCTCTTGAGCGTGAGATCGCACGCATCGATCGCATAATGCGGGGGCTGCTCGACTACTCAAGACCCAGACGGCTCACACCCAAGCCCATAATCGTAGACTCGGTCATTGCCGACGTGATCCACATGCTGGACGATCAGGGTCTCCTGCGGCGATTCCGGGTCACTCTTCAGCTTGAGGCCCCCGACGGCCTCGTCTACGCGGAGCGTCACGACCTGGAACAGGTGTTCGTGAACCTGCTGTTGAACGCCGTGGATGCGATGGGACAGCAGGGAGATGTTGTAATCAGTACCAGGATCAACGTGGCCACTGCCTTTTCGGAATCGATCGTAAAGCGCCGCACTGATCCCGGTTCGGAACAATGGTCACACAGGCCCAGCAAACGCGCGATCGCCTGGCTCAGGCGAGCGGAATCACCAGCCAGATTTCTGCAGGTCGTGCTGGCTGATTCGGGAGTTGGGGTCTCGGCAGAGGATGAAGATCGGATCTTCGAGCTCTTCTTCACCACCAAGCAACCAGGCAAGGGTCCGGGACTGGGACTCGCCATCGTTGCGCGTCCAGTGGAGAATCTTGGCGGTACTGTGTGGGTACAACGGGCTCGCGAAGGGGGTGCGGCGTTCGTGATACTGTTGCCACTGTACGCCAATGGTCTGCGTCCGGTCACCGATGATTATCCTGCACTCAACGGGTAACGCCAGCAATATTCGGATGACGCAGGCTCAGCATGAGGGGCTCACAATGGCCCCATGCCGACTGAATGCCGCAGGGCGGGCTACGTGCTCGTCGAATGTCTCGTTGCGCTGGTGCTGCTTGCTGGTGGTGCAGCGCTTGTCCAGCTGGTTGCGCTCGCAACATCAATCAGCCTCGACCGTGCCTTGCAGCAGAATGCTGCGATAAGAGTCACCGATGTCGAGCGCAATGTCTGGATGCGATCGGCATGCGGAACCGGCATGACGCTCACGAACACCTGGCCGATACAGACCGGTCCACGCATCACCCATACCATCACTGCCACGGCCCAGGAGGGTCTGGAGCGACTGTCAGTGACGACATCGTGGACCGGCGGAATGCAGTC
>CAYSKN010000105.1:0-10571 GCA_964431565.1 uncultured Gemmatimonas sp. | reverse complement strand
ACTTGGAGTGTCGTCCTGGCTGCCGTTACAGTCACGCTTGCGACTGCCGGCGGAGGTTCTGTCACCGTGAACCCAAGGGAGCCTGTGACCCCTTCACTCGTTGCCTTGATCGTGGTAGAGCCAGGGGCGAGAGCTGTCAGGATCCCCGAACTCGTGACCGAAGCGACCGTCGGGGCAGTGGAGAGCCAGGTGAGCGCGCGTCCGGTCAGCGCGTTCCCTTTCGCGTCCTTCTCTTCGGCCGTGAGCGCCAGGACATCATTGACTTGGAGTGTCGTCCTGGCTGCCGTTACAGTCACGCTTGCGACTGCCGGCGGAGTTGAGGGCGGCGGCGTGGTCGAGCTTTCACTCCCGCAGCCCATAACCAGCAACAATCCCGCCACCAGCTGAGCCTTCTTCATGGTTCTCCTCCCCGGTACGCCTGGGCCATGCGAGTAGGGTGGCGACCAGCTCAGGCAACACCGACTCGGGTCGCGCCCACTCAACAGTACGGGGCAAGGCCAGCATCTGCAATGCACGCGGCGGTTCAGCCGCTCCCCGTCCGAAGGCAACCCGTGGTGTGGCCTCAAGTCCTCTGGACCAGCGGCCGGTGTAAGCGTGCGACCGAGGGACACGATTGTTGCGGCGTGAATCACTGGATCAGCACTGCGACCCGGAGCATCGGTGGGCGCTCGTGCCAAACTGCCGCTTCGGCTGACCTGCCCTGATCCGAAGCCGGGTATTCCCCGACGGGTCAACCACTTGGGCGACGAGATTCGGGAAAATCGTCTGTAATCAGGACTTCTGCAACGGGAGGCAGAAGAGAGCATAGGCGTGACGCTGGGGACCATCCGGCACCAGGAATTGGCCATGACGCTTCCAGGTGAAACGTTCCTCGCCAGTTGCCGCTGACACTCACCGTCCGTGGCCCGTAAGGGACACCCTTCAGCGGATGGAGCCCGAGCCCGGGGAGCACCATGTCGCGTGGCTCCATGGTCACGCTGAGTCGCCCAATAATCAACCGGAGCCGGCCCGAATACTTGCTTTGACTTCCGGCGGTTGAGCCCTCGCTGAAGAATCGTCCAGGCCCCTTGTGCCTGAATCGGATGATCGCCGTGAACAGCGGCCTCGTTGGGGTACCGTCGGTACTACCGGTTGCTGCGCCCTGAGGGCCAGCGAGTCAGCCGCAAGTGAGTGCAGTGCGTCTATCGCGAGGCCGGGCTGCATGTGCTGCGCCAGCGGCCGCGGAAGCATGGCGCTCGAACGCGTCCCCAGCCCGCCATCACCGGCGCCGACCAGCGATGGAGTAAAGAACTTCTTCAGCGATACGTTGGCCGGTGGTCAGCAGTTTCGGAATCGGACAGTCGCGGACTACGCGACCCGAGAACGCTTCCTCATCGAGAGCTTCAACGGACGCTTACCCGCCGAGTGTCTGAACGGGCATTGGTTTCGCGATCTGGCGGATGCCAATGCCATCATTCCTCGAAGCGTGGCGATTCGACTACAGTGCGCTACAGCCTTGCGGGCAGTTGGGAGGACGAACCATGGATGGGTACGTGGCGTACCTGCGGGAGCAGCGACAGGCGGTACAGTCGTGATTCACCAACGACTAACAGAAGTGCTGGATCAACAACTGGTGTCAGGTCAACGGCTCCTGGTTCTCTAGGATACACTGATAACCCGTACCGGAAATCAATAGTGATCAGCACCGTCAAGACGATGACAGAGTCAGGTACGCTCGAGCGGTTTGCGGAAGTCCATCATGTTGAGCGGCTCGACAACGCTGATTGCTTACTTCCCGAAGCGTGCCCGCTCTGAACGCATGCACAGCAGTGATATTGGTGTTTCCGCAGGACACCCACTGAATGCAGTCATCGTGGTGCTGCAGACCGTCCATATCAGTGTGTGAAACAGTACATGCGCGCCGGCCAGATGTCCGCGCCACTTCATTGGCAACAAGAAAGGATGGAGCTGGCGGAATCGCTATTCTATCTACCCGTATACAACACGTGCAATCTTCTCCATCCACAGCTTCCGGCATCGTTCCTGCTCAAGCGAAGATTTCGTCCGCAGCACGATGGCGCGATTACAAACAATCACGGCTCCAGGTGTTGTCCGCGCTGTTGCTGCATATGGTTACCCAACCGCAATCTCTGTTCCAGAAGACTCCAAAGCCGACTGGGAGAAGGATTATGAGCAGCTATACTGCTCTTGGATTCGAGCGCGTTGAATGGGCTACCATAATTGCAGACAAGACTGGCTGCCCTGATGCAGGCTGGTGATTCACTCATATCATGAATGCAACGAAGAGACAGCGAGATGAAGCCTCTTGAGCGGACGGCTGGTGTTGGTGGACTTTTCCGGGCTCTCGGTTATTCGGTTGATGGTTTGAAAGCGGCGTTTCACAGCGAGGCTGCATTCAGACAAGTTGCCTATCTTGGTTTGGGCGGTGTCATTATAGGAACACTTCTTCGAGACCGTATCTCAAACTTCGTGCCAATAGTTGTGGCACACGGAATCACCTTGATCACGGAATTGCTGAATTCTGCTGTTGAAGCCGCGGTTGATCACACATCTACCGAGCGACACCCATTGGCCAAGAGGGCGAAGGATCTCGGAAGCGCCGCCAGCTCGTTGCGCTGGTTATCCTGGCCGTCGTGTGGGCATCGGCCTTCTCGTAGCCTTGGGCGTCCGTCTGCATTCGCTCCAGTTCCGGGCAGACAGTCGTAGGGGTGAAGTGGCACATGTCCGCGTCGACTCGGTGGAGGGGATTACCCATCGAAGCCTGATACAAGCCGCGTTGTCGTTACTCCGACATCGGCCAGCGGCTCTCACTCGCCTTCGAGCAGGCTCACGCCTGACATCTCATTGCGGCTCTAGTGCCTTACCCAACTGGCTCTGCGAAAGCGGGTGAGGTTCACTTTACCTTGTGCATATGAAACAGAACTCCATGGATGAACTGCTCGAAACGCTTAGAGTTCGGTTCGGGAAACACATGCAACGCCATGACGGGGTGGCATGGGAGGACGTGCGAGCGAAACTGATGGCTGCTGATGAGGCAATCAGGGTTCTGGCTGAAATGGAGAAATCGGGTGGAGAGCCAGACGTGATTGGCCTGGAGGCCGAGTCAGGGAAGCACGTTTTCTGCGATTGCTCGGCCGAGAGTCCGGCTGGCCGCCGCAGTCTGTGCTATGACCGAAGGGCGCTGGATGCGAGAAAGGCGACCAAACCGAGTGGATGCGCGACGGAACTTGCATCTGCAATAGGAGCATGCATCCTTACGGAGCCGCAGTACCATGAGTTGCAGCGGCTGGGCGAGTTCGATACCAGAACGTCGAGCTGGGTGTTGACACCGCATGACGTTCGAGGTCTGGGCGGGGCACTGTTTTGCGATCGTCGCTTTGGCCGGGTGTTTACATACCACAATGGTGCGGACTCCTACTATGCTGCACGCGGTTTCCGCACACGGCTGGTCGTGTAATCACCGTACGGCGATCCCGAGCTTTCAGGCGCGGTCGCGAGAAGCGCCCGTTGCATGAGATACGGCGGCCAGTCGGGCGCTCCCTGCCGTGGGCGGGCCGGACCCGGCGCTTCGAGATTCTCTGTTGGCCCTCGTGCACAGCCAGCTCCTGAAATTCCATACCATCGCGGCTCGAAAGCCTTGGTGTTGTCCCTGGCCAGCGCCTTCCAGCCCGGTCGGAAATGACACGTGGTCCTCGGCTTTTTTGCATCGTGGGCCGCGAAACGGGCAGCTTGTGCGTATCCTTGAGCATGTCCCAACCCCGCGCTGATCAACTCGACCCTGCCATCCTGGCCGCCCTCGGTCAGCTTGAACTGGTGGCTCGCTGGGTGGTGGAGGGGTTCATCACCGGCCTCCACCGCTCGCCTCGCAAGGGGTTTTCGGTCGAGTTCGCCGAGCATCGCCCCTACCTGCCGGGAGACGACCTTCGTTACCTCGACTGGCGCATCGTGGGCCGGGCCGATCGCTGGCTAATCAAGCAGTTCGAGGAAGAGACCAACACGCGTGCGATGCTTGTGCTTGATGTGAGTGCCTCCATGCAGTGGACCGGAGATCCTGCGCGTCTCACCAAGCTGGCGTATGCCGAGCGCCTGGCCAGCGCCATGGCGCTGCTGCTGTTGCGGCAGCATGACGCCGTAGGGCTGCTGCGCTTCGATGCGGATGCCCGGACCATCGTTCCGGCACGCTCCCAGCGTATACAGTGGCGCAGGCTGGTGGCTGCGTTCAGCGAGCCGGCCGGTGGCGGTGAGTCCCGGATTGCGCCAGCCCTGCTGAGGGCTGCCAAACTGATTCGTCGACCTGGCTTCGTGATACTCTTCTCGGATATGCTGGCCGAGCCACAGCCAATTGCCGATGCCATTGGTGCGCTGCGTGCACACGGTCACGAGGTGCTTGTTTTCCACATCATGGACCCGGCCGAACGGGACTTCCCGGAGGAGGGCGAAGCGCGCTACCGCGATCCCGAGTCGGGTGCCGAGCTGCAGGCCTCCTCGCGTGATGTGCAGCCGGCCTACCGTGCAACCGTGGTCGAAGCACTGACCGAATGGCGGGAACTGTTCGGACGCTCTGGTGCCCGTTACTCCATCACCTACACCGATGAGCCGTTCGGGCGTCCGCTCCGGCAGCTGGTGGGCGTGAACGGTCGCGGCGCGCTGATCTGACGAATGTTGCCACCGTTACAGTTCTGATCTGCCACTCATGTCATTTCTTGCACCTGCATTTCTGGCTCTCGCTGCCTTGGCGGGAGTGCCGCTGCTCATACACTTGCTCAAACGCAGGCAGGGACGGGTCGTTGATTTTCCGGCTCTGCGTTACCTGCTGCGGATGGAGCAGGAGCACAGTCGTGATCTCAAGCTGCGGAACCGGCTGCTCCTGATACTCCGAATTATCGCCGTGTTGGCGCTGGCACTGGCCGCTGCGCGGCCGATTGCCCGGTTTTTCGGGGTAGGGCATGCTCCGATGGCTCTGGCTCTTGTTGTCGACAATTCCATGAGTGCTGGAGTGGTTCGTGACGGTCAGATGCTGTTCGACTCGCTGCGTGCGGACGCAGCCTCGCTGATCTCCCAGGTAGCGTCCGACGATCGGGCATGGATTGTGACGGTCGACGGACGCGTCACTGGTGGTACACCTGCGGTACTGTTGGGCGCCCTTGAACAGATGGAACCGTTGGGAGGGCGCGGTGATCTTGCTCTGGCAACCAGGCGTGCTGTGGGACTTGCTCGCAGCGCAGCACCGCGCACCCCCGTCGTGGCGATGTTGAGTGACGGACAGGCTTCGAGTTTTCGTACCGACACGCTGGTCGACGCAGGCGGCACTCCTGTTGTGCTGCTGACCAGAGGAGTTACGGGTGTGGCGAACCGCGCCATTCTGGCGGCCGACCCACTGCCGGTTCGGTGGACTCCGGGCGGGGATGTCTCCATGACGATCATGTCACCAGATACGGCATCGTGGCGTCTTTCACTCGATGGACGCACAGTGGCACGAGGCAGGGTAAACGCCTCGACCTTCAAGGCGCCAGCCACCCTTACACAGCGTCTTGCAAGCGCAGTCAACGGCTGGTTGCGGGGGAGCGTTGAGCTCGATGCGGACGAACTGCGGGCTGATGACACGCGCTGGTTTGCTGTGCAGGTTGCACCAGCCCCTGCCGTGGCCATCGGCAGCCATGCGGGCCCGTTCCTTTCTGCGGCTCTCGGTACCCTCGCGGACGAGGGTCGCCTTGCTCGCGGAAATGAAGGAGGAACGGGTGTGATCACCGTGGCGGGCGCCGATGCCGACGGAACCCGGAAGCCGTTGTTGCTCACTGCGCCAGCCGATCCTCTTCAGGTCGGAGCCGCGAACCGGCAGCTGGTTCGACTTGGCATACCATGGCGTTTCGGTGCTCTGGCCCGCGGAGCTATCGTGGCCCGTGTTCCTACACGACGCGGAGCCGCTGCCGATTCGTCGAGTCCCGCAGCGCTCGCCTTCGAAGGCACCGCCGTGCGGTGGCATTTTCCGCTGGTCTACTCACCCGGTGCTGAAGAAGCAGCGACCGTGGCAGGGGCCGCCGTCGCTTCGGGTGAACCTGGCGGTCTTGCATCGATTGCCGGGAACACCGGTATCGTCGACACGCTGGCCACCGCCGGAGGCACCCCTTGGGTAGTGGCAGGTGATGGCTATGTGCTCGTTGGTTCACCACTGGACATCGATGCCACCGATCTTCCGCTCAAGGCTGCTTTCGTACCTTGGCTGCTTGATGCGCTCGCTCGCCGGCTTGGAGACGAAGGCCGATTGATCAATGCCTCCCCCGGATCTGCTGTCGCCGGGCTCCGTGACATCACCGCGCTGGAAAGTCCGGATGGATCTCTGATCGCCGTGAGTGGAGATCGGCTGACCATACCCCAAGCTACAGGTGTGTACTTTCTTCGCCGGCAGGCAGCCCGTGTGGGGGTGCTCGTAGTCAACGCCGAACCATCCGAATCCGAGTTTCCGCCTCCGGGCGTCGAGCCGGTTCCCGGAGAAACCTTGCTTGCTTCGCTGGTGAAAGGCAGCAACATCGCCGCGGAAACCAGCGGTGGTGCATGGCAGCGTTCAACTTTTTCTCGGGCACAGGGGCAGGCCTTGCTTCTGCCGTTGGTGGTACTCGCTCTGCTGGCACTGATTGCGGAGGCATGGGTCAGCGGTCGTTAGGCAGGACTTTCTGCCGACAGTGCGGGCGGGATGAGCCGCTGAATGCCCTTTGTGGATGAGTGAGTGATGGGTTTGCCCAGGTTGGTTGACTCGATCGCGGGTTTATCGGCGTTCGATCGTCTGATGAAGACGCTTCCCGGTGTGGGTGCTTCGCTGAGAATCGGCGGTCTGGCGGGATCGTCGGATGCCGTACTGGTCGCAGCCATTGCGCGAGCACTCACGCACAGACTGGTGGTGGTTGTCACCGATCAGCTCGTCGATGCCGAGAGATTGCACGCCGACCTTCAGGTGCTGGTCGACGACATGCCGCTGGCTCTGTATCCGCCGCGTGAAGGATTCAGCGAGGCGGAGCCGCACACAGAGGTCGCGGGCGAGCGCGTGGAGACGTTGGAGCGGATGGGGCGCGGTGCCGTGCGGATTCTGTCTACCACCTCACGTGCAGTTCTCGAGCGCACGGGTCTGCCCGCCGCCCTTCGCGGATCACGCCTTGAGCTACGCAGGCGTGATGTGCGTCGACCGGAGGAGTTGACGCATCATCTTGAGTCAATCGGTTTCGAGCGAGTGCCGATGGTGGAGGACGTTGCACAATTCTCGGTTCGAGGCGGCATCTTCGACATCTATTCGTTCGGAATGGCCGAACCTGTACGTCTCGAATTCTGGGGCGACGAGATTGTCGAACTGAGGCATTTCGATCTGAACACGCAGCGACGTACACGCGAGGCGGAGCTCGCTCTCATTCTGCCCGTCGATGGGTATTACGCCGGAACGGACGGCGATGCAGAGCGGGTTTCCCTTCCATCGCTGTGGCCTGCCGATTCGCTCCTGGTCATGCCGGCGGGGAGCAGTGTCCTGCCGGAACTCGTGCGTACATGGGAAGAGGCTGGGCATCACGCTTCGCTTGCTCAGCGCAGAGCAGAGGACTGGGTACCACGTGAGCAGCTGTTCGTGTCGCCTGCGCAGATGGCCAGTACACTGGCGAGATTCGGTACACTCCGTATCAACCCGCCACCACGACGGGCCGCGAGCGCCAGCGATATCCAGCCGGCAGGTCCTGAACCGGACATAGTCTTTCCGCTTCGTCATCCGGAGGCCATATCGCGTGATCTGCGGGTGCTGCGCAGGCTTCAGCGCGACGGGCTCCCCACCGTAATCCTGTGCGACAACGCAGGCCAGGCCGAGCGCCTCGAGGAACTGCTTGGTGAGGACGGACCCGTTGCGGCGTCGTTGACCATCGGTGTGCTTGGCGCCGGCTTCGTGGTACCGGGTGTCGTCCGGATTCTCACTGACCATGAGATCTTCAGGCGCGAGCGTCGCCTGAGACGCACACGACGCTACAGCTCCGGTGCAACGCTTGACACTCTCGGAGCGCTGAGGCCCGGTGACTATGTGGTGCACCTGGAGCACGGCATAGGGATTTACCGTGGGATCGAAAAGATATTCGTTCGAGAGAGCACCATCGAGTCTGCGGTGATCGAGTACGAGGGTGGCGACCGTCTGAACGTGCCACTGTATCGCATCGACCAGATCGAGCGTTATCGCGGCGCACATGATGTTGACGACGAGATGCCGCCGCCTCGGCTCCACAAACTTGGCGGTAAGCGATGGAAGGCCCAGCGCGAGAAGACGCGCATGGCCATTCTAGAAATGACGCAGGAACTGCTCGATCTCTATGCTCACCGGAAAGTGGCAACGAGGCCGCCTCATGCCGCTGACGGTGCCTGGCAACGGCAGCTCGAAAGCAGTTTCCTCTTCGAAGACACGCCCGACCAGCGCAAGGCGACTGAGGATGTCAAGCGCGATCTCGAAGCGGAGCGTCCGATGGATCGTCTGCTGGTCGGTGACGTGGGCTATGGAAAGACTGAGATCGCCATCCGTGCGGCGTTCAAAGCTGTTCAGAGCGGCAGACAGGCGGCTGTACTCGTACCAACGACGATTCTTGCAGAGCAGCATGCGAGAACGTTCGGAGAACGCCTTGCCGATTTTCCTGTCACCGTGGAGATCATGAGCCGGTTCCAGACGTCTGCTCAGCAGGCAGAAGTGTTGGACAAGCTCCGGAAGCAGCAGGTGGACATCGTAATCGGTACACACAGGTTGCTCAGTCCCGATGTAGCATTCGCCAATCTCGGACTTATCGTTGTGGATGAGGAGCACCGATTCGGAGTGAAGCACAAGGAGCGACTCAAGCAGCTCAAGCTCAATACCGATGTCCTTACTCTCACTGCCACGCCCATACCGCGTACACTGCACCAGTCACTGGCTGGACTTCGCGATCTGACGCTGATGCAGACGCCGCCCCGCGATCGTTCTCCGGTGCTCACATTCGTGGATGTACTTGATGATGCTCTCATCGAGGAGGCGGTGACGCGCGAGCTTGACAGGGGCGGGCAGGTGTTCTTCGTGCACAATCGGATCGAGACGATCGAGGCGATTGCGGACCATCTGCGCAGGATAGTACCACGGGCCAGTGTCGCGGTCGGGCATGGACAGATGAAGGAACGTGAACTGGAGCAGGTCATGCGCCGGTTCGTGGAGGGGGAAGTGGATATCCTGGTTTCCACCCTGATAGTGGAAAGCGGTCTCGACGTTCCCAACGCGAACACAATGTTCGTAAATCGGGCTGACCATCTTGGTCTGGCGCAGCTGTACCAGTTGCGAGGTCGTGTCGGGCGTTCACACCGAAGGGCCTACTGTTATCTGCTTGTTCCGCCTCAGGTGGATGAGGATGCTGAAAGAAGGCTGTCCGTTCTGGAGCATCATACTGAACTTGGCGCCGGCTACCGGGTGGCACTCAAGGATCTCGAAATGCGCGGAGCAGGCAATCTCCTGGGTCCCGAGCAATCGGGGTTTGTACATTCCGTGGGCTTCGATCTCTATCTGCGGCTGCTTGACGAGACGGTGTGTCAACTCGTGGACGGTGGCGGCCAGAAGCCATGGATTCCGGCCGATATCAGCCTCGATCTTCCGGCCTACCTGCCGGATGACTTCATAGCTTCGCAGGAGGCCAAGCTCAACATCTACCGCAGACTGACGGCGATGCGGGATGCGGAATCCATTGAGGGCCTCAGGCTGGAAGTCCGCGACAGGTTCGGTGCCTTGCCGCCTCCGGTGGATACGCTCTTTGGCAGCGCCATGCTCAGGGTGCTCGGAGCGGGTCTCGGGGTCGAAGGGGTCCTTGTGCGTGCATCGGAAGCACGTATTACTTTCAGGGCTAATGCTGTTCCGCGGCTAAAGGGGCTTTCAGCGGCATTCCACGAGGTGCAGTTCCATGTGGAAGTCCGCCGGATGCAGCCGCTTGCGCTCAAGCTGACCCGCCTGGGCGGTGCCGGGATACTGGAAGGGTTGATTCGTGCGCTTAGCGCACTCTCGTCCTGACCGTACCCGCACGTCGGTTATCCGGGGTCCGTTCTTTCCATTTTTCTCCGTTGTCGGAGTCCGTCTGATGAAATCGTCCCGTTTGTCCATCCTTGCGCTCGTCGCGTTTGCCGTTGCCTGTGGCGCGGCGTCCAACCCTGACGTGGCGGCGAAGGCTGGCGATCAGCAGCTCTCGGCTACGCGCCTGGCGGAGATCATGGCTGAGTCACAGGCCCCGCTTGAAAAGGATGTCGCGCGGAACATTGCGGAGTTGTGGATCAACTATCAGCTCGCAGGCATCGCAGCCGCCAACAACGACTCACTCAGTGATGCTAAGGTCATGCAGGACGCGCTCTGGTCGCAGATTGACAACATCCGCGTAATGAAATTTTACGAGAATGTCTCGAAGGGCTGGGATACCCTGTCGCCCGGTTCCGACGAACAGCGTTACACCAATGGCGAGGCGCTCGCCGCACGCCACATTCTCGTGAAAACCGACCCGGGTGAGACGCCCGAACAGATAGCTGCCGCCCGTAAGAAGGCGGAGGGAATTCTCGCG